>DATFUG010000309.1:0-22425 GCA_035261025.1 Steroidobacteraceae bacterium
GTACGTGCCGGCACGCAATACCGTGCTGCTCTCGCTCGCGCTGGCCTGGGCGGAGGTGCTCGGCGCCGCTCACCTGGTCATCGGCGTCAATGCCCTCGATTATTCCGGTTATCCCGATTGCCGCCCGGAATTCATTGCCGCCTTCCGGGATCTGGCGCGCCTGGCCACCAGGGCCGCGGTGGAGGGCTCATCGCTCGAGATTCACGCACCGCTCCTGAAGTGGAGCAAAGCGCAGATCATTCGCGAGGGCCAGCGGCTGGGGGTGGACTATGGCCTGACTGTTTCCTGCTATCAGGCCGACACGCAGGGCAGGGCCTGTGGCCGTTGCGATTCCTGCCGATTGCGGCGCGCCGGCTTCACGGCCGCAAATGTGCATGATCCGACGCGCTACGCCTGAATTTCTGCCGCTGCTGGTGCGCGCGGGCATCCCTTGGGTATGATGCCGCCCCTTTCCGGTACGGTGCGGGTCGGTAGCTCAGTCGGTAGAGCAGCGCCCTTTTAAGGCGTTGGTCGTGGGTTCGAGCCCCACCCGACCCACCAAGGATGATTGGCTCAGAGGGTGCATGCGGTACCTGGTCGACTGCGCCCGCAAGGCCTATCGCCGCGCACCAGGATCTCGTGCGGCACGTGCGTGTCCACGCCGCATAAACAAACCTTCAGGTTCATTTCAGCCTCTGTTCAGAGTCCGTGCGTATACGGGAGCCGTGCATCACATGTCAGTGCGGCAATTCCGCCGCGACACTGCGGCGGGGCAATGCAAATCACGGGAATGCTCTACGGATCCAGGCTCCTGCAGTTCGTGGGCTTTGCCGCCTCGGAGGTGCTGGGCCCCGACGCCAGCGAAGAGCAGATCAAGGCGCTGATCGATAAGCACGGCTCGATCTTCATCAAACCGGTGTTCAAGGGAGGCGTCGGCAAAAAGGGCAAGGCGGGACTCATCGGCCGCGCCGCGGACCTGAAGGCCGCCCTGGCGGAGAAGGAACGACTCTACTTCGTCGAACACCGGCACGGTAATCAATGCGCCAAGGCAAACGGCGTCACCTTTGAAGGTGCGGTGCCTTCAGAGCACGAGGTGTATTTCTCCATCACCGACGCCACCCAGTATCGGGCACCGACCATGACCTTGACGCATCACGGCGGCATGGATATCGAGGAACTGGACAAGGACCATATTGCGCAAATCCCATTCGATCCGTTGACGGGCCTGAAGGCGTTCGTGGTCGCAAACGCGTTGTCCGACCTCAGGGCACCGCAGGAACTGATCTCGCCACTGGTACAGAACTTGCCGAAGCTCTGGGAGCTGTATCACAACTTTGGCCTGACGACGCTGGAACTCAACCCAATTCGCCTGCGTGCGGACGACAAGGGTCGATTGACGCCTGTTGCCTGTGATTTCAAGTGCGGCTTCGATCGCGACGACTTGCGTTGGCAGCGACTCAAACTGCCGGCGCACCTGTTTGCCGTCGACTATTCAGACTTTGAGCAGGAGATCAATCAACTGCGCACCTACCAGGGGCAAAGCGATGTCTATGTCATCAATCCCATGGGCACGATTCTGGCACCCACCTTCGGCGGCGGTGCCAATTCGCTGGTGACCGAAATGCTGGGCGACGACGCGATCATTTCCTCGGACTTCGGCGGTAACCCGCCGTACGCAAAGATGAAGGAGGTCGCCCGCATATGCTTCAGGCATTGGCTCGCGCAGTCCAACGTGCTGTTTATCATCGGCGGAAAATCCAACAACACGGACATACATGAGACGTTCCGCGCCATCGCGGATGCCTTGCGGGAGCATTTCAGTGCCCGCGGGCCCAGCCCTCTGTTTGTAGTGGTCGGCCGGGGCGGGCCCAACCTCGTGCGGGGCATGGCCGCGCTACGCGACACCCTGGATGCGCTGGGATTGCCGTACTCCTTCTTCGGCTTCGACTCAGACATGAGCGAAGTGGTCAATTACGCCCGTCGCGTCAACGACTGGATGCGCGGCGGGGCACGCGAGCAGCTGGCGGCGCGCATCAGGAACGGGATGCCGGGCGAGAGTCGCCCCGGTGTGCCCTGACAGGGCGCCTGGCGGAGCGGGGCGGACCATGTACAGGCAGGGCGTGGGGAATTTCAAGTACTACGCGGGCATCAGCTCGCTGGCCGAGGTGGCTACCCGGCAGGATCGCGTTTGCGTATTGAACATCCTGGGCGGCGAGTCGAGCGATGTGACGCCCGTAGGGCACGATTATTCGGGCGGGAACGTGGTCTTCGGCACCTCTCCTGGCCGGCGAGGGCAGGCGCTGGCCTGCCGCACGGGTGCCATTCCCGTATACAACAGCGTGCTCGAGGGTCTGGCCGCCGGCCATCGATTCAACTGCGGCGTCATCTATCTGCCGCCTGCGGCTGCCCGCGACGGGGTCGCCGAATTGATTCGGGTTAACCCGGATCTCCGCAAGATTTTCATCGTCACTGAAAAGCTGGCCATTCGCGATTCGCGCGAGATCCGTGCGATGGGGCAACAGAACGGGATCGACATCTTTGGCGGCAACAGCCTGGGGGTTGCGGACGCCTGGAACCAGGTGCGCATCGGCGGTGCTCTGGGGGGCGACAATCCGGCTGAAGCGCTGATCAAAGGATCGATCGCCATTTTCTCCAACTCCGGCAATTTCACCAGCACCATTGCCACCTATCTGCGGATGTCCGGTTGGGGTACCACGACGCTGATCTCGAGCGGCAAAGACGTCTACATTCACTATGCAGCCCCGGAGTTTGCCTTTGCGCTGGGCAACGACGCGCGCAGCAGGGCGGCGGTCCTGTACGTGGAGCCCGGGGGTTACTACGAGGCGAGCGCTGAGTTCAACAAGCCGGTCATCGCCTGTGTGGTGGGCCGGTGGAAGTCGGCGCTGACCCGGGCGGTCGGCCATGCCGGCGCCATGGCTGGAGGGCGCGATGATGCGCGGGCCAAGGAGCGCTGGTTCATGGAGAAGTTCGGCGTCGACGGCCTGTATACGCCGCAGGAGCCGATCTACTCGCACAAGGGTGCCGTAGTCACCAACATCGCCTTTATTCCAGCCGCCCTTGCCGCCGTCATGAGGGAAAATGGGAGGCCGCCGGATTTTCCACCGGAGGGCAGTACGGAGCTGAAAGCGTGGTTCCGCGCCAATGTGGGCCTGGAAGTGCCCGCAGAGCTCGACGTGCCGGAGTGCCGAGCATTGGAGCCATACGGCGGGCAGATCGAAGCGCTGGGCCGCCAAGTCGGCGCACAATATCCGCGCCAGCAGATGAAGGATTCTTCGGGCTGCTCGCGGATGGATCCGCAGACCCAAGTCAGCACCCTGCACGGCGTGTCGATGCTGGCGGCGGCCCAGCAGTCCTTCGAAGCCAATATCGGCCTGGCGTTGCTGCACGAGACTCCCAGCGGCAACTCCGAGCAACTGATCAACGTGGCCGTCGGGTCCGGGCTGAACCTGTGTGGCGATCCCGCGCTGAGCGCCGCCCAGGCGGCACGTGAATCAGGCGCCTCCCCGAACTGCATTCTGGCCGCCGCCGCGTGTGTGGTCGGGCCGCGACGTGCGGAGGCGTCCCGCCAGATCCTGCACGCGCTCATCGACCTGTTTGCCGCGGCCGGACTGCGGGACGCGATGGATGAGTCCTTTGACCCCGGCCAGGTGCAGCCTGACGCGAAGCTCCGGAAGTTGCTGTGGGGGAGCGGCCGCGACACCGAAGCTGAGAGGATGCTGGCTGCGCTGCGGCGCCGCGGCGTGAAGTCGGTCTTCGTCCGCTATCTCGAGCCACCGGGCGCATACCCCACCCGCCATGCAGTGCTGGCGGCGATTGCGGCGACGCTGGCCTGGGGGCCGCTGATGCGAAAGCGCCTGTCGCGGGTCAGCGCGGAGAATCTGCCCTGGTGGCTCTGCCTGTTCGGTGCCCTTATCGGGGCCTCCGTCAGCGCCGATCGCCACCAGCCCGATCGTCTGTGCGATGTGTCCGTGGGGGAACTCCTGGGCAAATGGTCGCTGACGGAGTTCACCTATGTGGCGTTGCTGGGCCTCAGCCCGGACAGCGCCAATCTGTTCGCGTTGCAGACGCTCCTCGGGCTGTTGCTGACCAATGGGCCCGGAGCCATTTCTGCACAAGGGGCCAAGGGGGCGGTGTCCGCCGATGGACCGGAAAGCCCGGCGCGGGTGCAGCTCAACAAGGCCCTGCTGGGCTTTCTCTCGCACAGCGGCTTTGCGCACGGCGGCAACGGTTTCGAAGGTATCGCCTTCCTGATCGAGCGGTTTCGCGACACCGGGCTGAAGGACCCAACCGACGCTGAACATGGCATCGACCTGAAGGCGCTGGCTGAAGGCTACGTGGCGAGCTATGCCCGGTACAAGGCCAGCCAGAAGTCCGCGGGCAACCTGGACCTCGCCAAGATTCCGGGTGTCAATCACCCGGTGTTCAAGGACCGACCGGTCAATGCGGATCCCCGGGAGGTCTATGTGCGGAACCTGTTCACAGAGCGCGGGGAGTACAACATCTTCCACGAGTACTACCACGCCCTGGTCCAGGCGTTGTTTGACGCCGGCGTCTCGCGGACCGTGTACTGCGTGAACATCGATGCCGTCATTGCGGCCCTGTTGCTGAAGATTCTGTGGAGTCCGTTCAAGGACGGCGCGTTGTCGGAGCAGGCCCTGGAAGCCGCCGCCTTCACGGTCTTTCTCTATCCGCGCATGGTCGGCTGCGCCGCCGAGAGCGAGGATCACCTGAACCGGGGCCGAAACATGGACACGCGCACGGCGGCTTCGCAATGCCGCTTTGTCGCCTGAGTGCCCATGGATGATTCCCTGACCGAGGCGGCGCTCGAATATCACCGGCAGTATCCGCCGGGAAAAATTGCCGTTACGCCCACCAAGAGCCTCGTTAATCAGCGGGACCTGTCACTGGCCTATTCCCCCGGCGTGGCGGCCGCCTGCCGACTGATCGTCGAGCAGCCAGGGGAGGTGCGCAATATGACGGCGCGCGGCAATCTCGTCGCGGTGATCACCAATGGAACGGCCGTGCTGGGCCTCGGCAATATTGGGGCACTGGCCAGCAAGCCGGTGATGGAAGGCAAGGCCTGCCTGTTCAAGAAATTCGCCGGCATTGACGTCTTCGATCTCGAGATTGCGGAAACGGACCCCGACAAGCTGGTGGATACCATTGCCCGCCTCGAACCCACCTTTGGCGGCATCAATCTGGAGGATATCAAGGCGCCGGAGTGCTTCTATATCGAGCGCCAGTTGCGCTCGCGCATGTCCATACCGGTTTTTCACGACGATCAGCACGGTACCGCCATCATCGTGGCGGCGGCGGTGCTCAACGGACTGAAGATCGTCGGCAAGAACATTGCCGACGTGAAAGTGGCCGGTTCCGGGGCCGGGGCGGCCGCGCTGGCCTGCCTCGAATTGCTGGTCAGGCTTGGGCTGCCACTTGCCAACATCACCATCTGCGATATCGACGGCGTGGTTTATGTCGGGCGCGCCGTGGCAATGGATGCCGACAAGGCGCGCTATGCGCGCGCGACTTCGGCGCGCACATTGGCCGAGATCGTTGCCGGTGCCGATATCTTTCTCGGGCTGTCGGCAGGGGGAGTCCTGAAGCCGGAGATGGTGGCGATGATGGCCCCCAGACCGCTGATCCTGGCACTGGCTAATCCGGAGCCGGAGATCCGGCCCGACGTGGCGCGCTCGGTCCGGGCCGATGCCATTTGCTGCACCGGGCGCTCCGACTACCCGAACCAGGTCAACAACTCCCTGTGCTTTCCATTCATTTTCCGCGGCGCACTGGATGTGGGCGCAACGATGATCAACGAGGCCATGAAACTGGCGGCGGTCCACGCGATCGCTGAACTGGCACAGGCTGAGCCATCCGATGTGGCCCTGGCTGCCTACGGCGAGCGGGAGGTGCAGTTTGGTGCCGAATCGCTGATCCCTCGGGCTTTCGATCCGCGCCTGATCATGAAGATCGCGCCAGCGGTGGCGCGCGCCGCAATGGCCAGTGGCGTGGCGACCCTGCCGATCGCCGACATGTCCGCCTACGAACAGCAGCTGAGGCAGTTCGTGTACCAGACAGGCATGATCATGCAGCCGGTGTTTGCCGCGGCGAAGCAGCGTCCGGGCCGGCTCATTTATGCGGAGGGCGAGGACGAGCGCGTGCTGCGCGCCGTGCAAATCGTCGTGGACGAGCAGATCGCAAGGCCGATCCTGCTCGGCCGCCCACAGCTCATCATCGACAAGGCGAGGGCACTCGGACTGCGCCTGCGGCCGGAGCGGGACTTTTCGGTGACCAGTTCCGAAGCCGCCGCGCAGCAGTCAGCCACATTGCTGGGCGCTCAGATGCTGCGGCAGGGGGCGGCGGATGCCCTATTGTGCGGCACCAGCGGTACCTACGCGGCCCACCTGGAGCACATCAGGCAGGCTATCGGCCCGCGCGCCGGGGGCGCGACGCTGGCGGCCATGAACGTGCTGATGTTGCCGGACCGGACCGTGTTCATCTGCGATACCCATGTCAATCCGGATCCCACGGCAGAACAGATCGTCGACATCGTGCACCTGGCGGTGGAGCAGGTGCGGCGCTTTGGCCTCGTGCCACGGGTGGCGCTGCTGTCGCACTCGAGCTTCGGCGCTGCCGATACGGCCTCGGCAGTGAAGATGCGCCGGGCGCTGCAGATGCTGCTCGAGTGCGCGCCGGAACTCGAAATCGATGGTGAAATGCATGGCGATGCGGCCCTGTCCCGGCGAATCCTGGAACAGATCCGCCCGGGCTCGCGCCTCAGGGGAGATCCAAACCTGCTGGTCATGCCGACGCTGGATGCGGCCAACATCAGCTTCAATATGCTGAAGACCGCCGCGGGCGGTGGCGTGACCATCGGGCCGATCCTACTAGGGGTCGGTCGGCCCGCCCACATTCTCACGCCCACTGCCAGCGTTCGCCGTATCGTAAATATGTCGGCGCTGGCGGTGGTGGATGCCGCCATGGAGCGCGATGGGCGAGCTTACAGAAGCGTCAGGAATCGTTCAGAGTCCATTTAGCTGGCTCCGTTAGATTGCACTCGCACCAGGGACATCATAAGGGGGAATTTCCGTGTTCAACTCGACGCCGTACGATCGATCGCGAGCTGGCTGGCTGGTACTGGAATTGCTCTTCGGAGCCTGCCTGGCGCTGGCTGCTCCAATCGCTGCCGCCGAGGAAGCGGCGGCAGTGAGCGCGCCGGAAGGCGTGCCTGTTGAAGAAATCATCGTGACCGGTTCCGCCATCCCGGTGGCGCCGGATTCGCTGGCGGTCCCCGTAACGATCATCAACGCTGACGCCATCGCGGCGGCCGGGGTCAACACCAACGTACTGGATATTCTCCGTAAGCAGATTCCCGCCTTTGCCGGGCGCAGCAATGCCGGCAACAGCAATGCCGCCAACAACAATCAGAACACGGCGGGGGGCTCATCCATCCAGCTGCGCAACCTGGACACGCTCATTCTCGTCAACGGACGGCGCCTTGCCGTCAGTTCGATATCCGGCGTGAATGGCAAGGTATTCGTAAACGTCGCAGAGATTCCGCCCGCCGCCATCGAGCGTATTGAAGTACTGACGGATGGCGCCTCGGCCATTTATGGTTCCGACGCCATCGGTGGTGTCGTCAATATCATCTTGAAGTCAGACCTGAAAGGCGGTCAGGTCAGCGTCCGCGGAGCGGGCGCCGACGGCGGCTACAGCGAGAAGTCCGTGGATGCGACCTACGGCTTCTCCCTGCTGGATCATACCAACGTCACGTTGTCGGCAACCTATAACGAATCGACACCCCTCTACCAGTACCAGCGGCCGTTTTCGACGCCGTTCTACTCGACCTCTGCCAACGTGCCGGGCGCCATCGGCAATTACTTCCTGAATCCAGGAATTACCGCGCCGGTGGCCGGCGCCGCCGCGAGCGTGGCCGCCGACACCCAATACACCAACGCAGGGGCAGCGGTCGCCACGGCGCCCGGCACCGGCGTTGGCGGAACCTACGACCTGTCGCGATTCGGAACCCTGTTGTTGCAACAACAGCAGAAGGCCGTGGCCCTGAGTTTCAACAGCGAGCTCTCCGCTGATCGTACTGTCGAACTCTTCGGGGATCTCGAATACGCGCAGAACGACAGCTACACACGCTTTGCGCCCCAGACCAGCACAGTCACGGCACTGGCTGGCTCCTTCTACAACCCGCTTACCGTAGACACAAAGGTGGTATTTGGAAGCACCCTCAGTCCGAAGACCTACGCGAACCAGGAAGTCAGCAAGCGCGGAACGATGGGAGTCAAAGGCAAGATCAATGTGTTCGGCGGAAACTGGAACTGGGAGCTCGGCTACACGCACAGCGAAAACACACTCAATCAGGCCATCAACAACGTCATATTCAGCCCCAACCTGTCGCTGGCGGTGGCGGGTGGATTCGACGCCACCGGGGCGGCCACGCCGGGCGGAGCCTTCAGCATGGTGCACTCGGGCTTTTCGCCCACTGGCGCCATGGTGCTGCAGCCAGCTCTAAACCCTTTCGCGATCGCCGCCGGCGTCACGCCCGGCGCCCTCAGCAACGTGCTGACCCGCGAGTTGATAAACGGCAACAGCAAGCTCGATTCCGCGGACGCGAAGATCACCGGCACGATTGGCAGCCTGCCCGCGGGGAGGCCAGGGTTCGCACTGGGTGCAGCCTGGCGGCGTGAGGCGATTTCAGGTGCACCCGAGCCCAACGGCTGGGTGCATGTCGATGGCACCCTGGCGAGCGCGGCGCAGAGCCTTTACACCGGTGGGCTGAGCGCCGATCCGTTCTCGGCTTCGCGCACGATCACATCGGAATACCTCGAGCTGCGCGTGCCATTGGCCAGCAAAGACTGGCATCTTGCAGGCTTATACAGCTTCGACTTCATCGGCGCGGTGCGCAATGAACACTACAGTGATGCGGGCATTTCCACGGTGCCCAAGTTGGGCTTCCGCTGGCAGCCGATTGGCCACCAGGTCACCGTACGAGGCAACGTGGCGAAGTCGTTTACGGCACCCTCGCTATATGCGATTGCGGGGCCGCTCAATATTCGCCAGGGCGGTGCCGCTATCATTACCAACGCCTTTCCGACGGCAATTGCGGGCACAACGCAGGTCGAGGATGGCAACAATCCGAATCTGAAGCCGGCGAAGTCCGACTCGATGTCATTCGGTTTCGTGCTCAAGCCGGATGCCGTTCCCGATCTCGCGGTGGATGTCGAGTATTCCTCCGTCAAGGAAACCGGCCAACCCGCGGGCATCGGCTTCAATAACATTCTGCTGGACGTGAACGCTCATGGCGCCGCATCCATCTTTTCCAACAACATCGCCACAAACGCGTTTCCCGGGCAGCCTGGCGCCGTGGCCTTTGCCAACCCCGGTGACGTGCTGGCCTATGTAACCAATCCCGCCAACGTGGTTGGCGGCAACTACCCCAATCTCTACATGATCGACCGGTTCACGAACCTGGGACAGACCAAGGTCCGCAGCCTGAATTTCAACGTGGACTACGACACGCCCACCGCGGGCCAGGGCAACTTGAGCATCAGTACGCAGGTGGCTTACCTGCTGAGCTTCCAGTACCAGGCGCTGCCGGGCCAGCCGATCTATGATTTTGCCGGCACCACCACCCAGGGCGGCGGGGCACAGGGCACGCTACCGCGGTGGCGGGCGTATACGACCGCCAGCTGGAGCAAGGGACACTGGGAGGCCGGTCTCGCCAACACCTTCATCACCTCCGTGCAGGACATCGGCACCGGGGGCCTCAGCTATGACATCAACTTCCAGAAGCCCGGTCAGACCAGCTTCTTCGCCGGGCAGGTCGCGGCCTTTTCTGCCTGGGACGCGCGCCTGAGCTTCCATTCCGGAGACGGCGGCAGCACTGACAAGGGTGTGACTGTGACGGCCGGCATCAACAATCTGTTCGATGAGATGCCGCCCGTGTCGACCAACATCAATCCGGCGGCGGGCGCGGCGACCGGCGCCACGGCCTGGCGCACCGAGAACAATACCGACGTCTCTACCTACGGTGCGATCGGCCGGCTGGTGTACCTGTCGGCGTCGTTCAGACTGTAATGGGCTTGAGTCCCGCGCCCCGCGCCCTCGGCGGCGCGGGGCGCGGGCAACCCCAGGCGGCCGACATCCCACCTGGTGACTTGACAGATCAAGATGCGGAGCGGAAATTCCGGTCGAGTCGGGCGGGCTTGGGTGACACGATGGCGCCAGGCAAGTGGCTGAGGAGGGGGGTTGGCTCGCATTTTCGTAGTCGAAGATGACCCGGCCTTGTCCCGTGGTGTTATGGCATTGCTTAAGTCCGCCGGGCATGCTGCCGATTGGGCCCCCGATGGAGAGACCGCACTCCAGTGCGCTGGCGCCGAGCCCTGCAGCCTTTTCATTGTAGACATCGGCTTGCCAGGAATCTCCGGCTTCGAAGTGATCCGCAAGCTGCGCGGGCGCGGTTGTCGGACGCCGATTCTGGTGCTTACGGCGCGCGACCAGGTGACCGACCGGGTCCGCGGCCTGGATCTGGGCGCGGACGACTACCTGCTGAAGCCGTTCAATGCCAGCGAACTGGGCGCGCGCGTACGCGCGCTTCTGCGGCGCGAACACGGCGACCCGAATCCGGTCATTGCCCTGGGGACCCTCACGGTCGATCGCACGCATGCGACAGCCGACGTATCCGGACGGGCCTTGCACCTTCGGCCTCGGGAATGGGCGGTACTTGAGTGCCTGAGCGCCAGGGCGCGAGAAGTGGTTTCGAAGAAGACGCTTCTGGCGGAAGTGTTCAGCTACGACGACGAAGTGGCTCCAAATGCGCTGGAGGTGCATATCGCACGGCTGCGCCGGCAACTCGAGCCTGACGGCCCGCCGATCAGGACGATGCGTGGCCTCGGTTACATGCTCGACCCGTCCTGATCGGCCGGACCCTGACCTGGCGCGTGTTCCGGTCCTCCATCAAGCGATTCATGATCGCGTCGCTGGGCATCCTGATGTCCGGCCTGCTGATTGCGGTCTCGATCCTTGCTGCGAGGGCATGGAACAATTTTTCGACGGCCGGCCGGATTGCCCGCCTGGCCGATACCGACAAAACACTCTTCAATGCGCTGGTCAGCGTTCGGGCCCAGGTACCGCAGGACAGTACCGCTTTGCTTGCCGAGGACGATCCGCTGCCGGTCATACGCCACACCTACAATGAAGCATCGCAGGCAGTCGCGGTGGCGCTCGGCGCGCTGCGCGCCACGGAAATCGACGGCAACGTGCAGCTGGCGCTGGCCATACGGTCCACATGGGACAAGGTGGTGGAGCTGCAGGCCGAAGTCACGGAGCAGGCGGCGATACCCCGCCGGCAGCGCAGCCTGCATGCCATTGACGGCTGGCGCGAGGCAATCCACCAAATGATGGCCAGCCTGGGCGCCGCGTCGTCCGCGCTGGGTAACGCCGTGCGGATTGGCGATGCCCAGATTGCGGAGTACGTGCAGGTCAGGCAGTTCGCCTGGGCGATCCGTGACCGGTACGGTTTGCAGTGCTCGATGCTGCGCCCGAGCGTCGCCGCCAATGAGCCCCTGGATCCGACGTTGCATGACTCCTGGATCGCTAATCGTGCGGTCTATGCCGCTGAATGGCGATCACTGGACGAATTCCTCGGCCGGCCGGGGGCGTCTTCAGATCTGCTGGGCCTGACTGTGCGGGCTCACGACCAGACGTACCGGGCCCAGGAAGCGATTGACCGGATCGTCGGCCAACTTGGAAGCTCGCACCTTCCGGCGATCGCTGGCGATCGATGGACCGCCCTGTGCGACGGCCCCTTCGAATCCATACTCGCGATTGCGCGGCAGGCACAGGTCGAGGCGACTCGGCGCGCCGAATCGCTGCGCGCAACCTCGTCGCGTATCCTGATAATTGCCGGATTCGACTTGACGGCCGTGGTCGCGTTCGGGGCCTTCGCCGTCGTGGTCGTGCAGCGGCGATTCGCGCGCCCCATGAGCTTGCTGACTCGCACGATCGCGCGTCTGAGTCGGGGGGAATACGACGAGCCCGTACCGTCCCTGGGCAGCCCGGACGAGTTGGGGAGCATGGCGCAGGCGCTGGTAGCGCTGCGTGCCCGCTCTCTGGAGGCTGAGCGGCTGCAGCAGGCGATGAGCCGCTTTACCGCTGATGCTTCCCATCAGATGCGCACACCGTTGACGATACTGCAGACACATATTTCGGTGCTCGGAGACCTGATACCCCAGTCACACGCGGCAGGATCCTCGCTCGCGGACATCAGCGGGGCGGCAGACAGGCTGCAACGATTGCTGATCCAACTGCTCAAGCTAGCCAAGGCGGAGGGAGGAGTCGCAGCCGAGAGCGACGCTGGTCCGCTCGACCTGCGCACACTCGTTCAGGAGGTCGCGGAAGAGCACCTCGCGCAGGCGACCCAGGCCGGGGTCGGCCTGCACTACGAGGCGGCCTCGACCCCATGCCTGGCGCGCCTCGATCCGATTACGCTGCGGGAGATCCTTTCAAACCTGATTGACAATGGCATTCGCTACAACGCGGCAGGCGGTCATGTGGTCGTGCGCCTGTTTCTTGCAGACGGGGCACGTATCATTGAAGTGGAGGACGATGGGCCTGGCATCCCGCCTGCCGAACATGAGAAGGTATTCACGCGCTTCTACCGACTCAAGCGCGATCAGGATCGCGTCGGCAGTGGGCTCGGCCTCGCAATAGTGAGTTCCCTCGTCGCGTTGATGGGTGCGAGCCTGCACCTGGCCAGCGCAGTCGGTGACGGAAGCCGTGGCCTGCGCGTGCGCCTGGCGCTGCCCGAACGACCGCCCCCAAGCCCATGACAGCTTCCTGAAAGCTGCCCGCGCGCAGGATCGTCACGCTGGCGCCCAGGAGTGACACTCCCGGGCAACGGACGCCAAATAAATCGGATTGGGGGACGACCATGAACACGCGACGCCACATTGATTCGGACGCCTGCCGGGCGGCGCACCGCCGGCACGCCAGGATCACCGGCATTATTGCCTTCCTGCTGGGCATTACGGCGGGAGCCCCGGCGGCCTGGGCGGCTGATCCGGGTACGCCCGCCGCCACGGCCGCAGCAGCATCCGAGGTGCCTGAGGAAATAATAGTGACCGGATCGCGGATCTCGCGCCGCGACTACAACGCCGAAAGCCCGATTGCCACGCTCAGCAGCTCGGCCATCGCCGCGGCCGGCCAACCGTCGCTTGATCGCGTGATTGGTCAGATGCCGCAGTTCGAGGCCGCACAGGGGGCGGCCGAGGTCGGTGACGTGCAGGGCAGCGTCGGCTTCGGCGGTGGCGCCTCCTTCAGCGACCTGCGAGGTATCGGCCGCAATCGGTCGCTGGTGCTGATGGACGGACGCCGGCTCATGCCGTCAACGCCGGACGGCGCCATCGACCTCAACACCATACCCATGGCGCTGATCGACAGCGTCGAGGTGATCACCGGGGGCGCCTCGGCCACCTATGGCTCGGACGCCGTCGCCGGCGTCGCCAACTTCAAGCTGAAGCAGCATTTCTCCGGCGTCGAGCTGGACGTCCAGCACGGTGCGAGCACGTACGGCGATGGCGGGACCACGCAGGTCAGCGGCGTTGTCGGCGGCAAGCTCGCCGACGACCGCGGCAACATCATGCTGGCGTTCGAGTACGCCAAGCGCGACGAGGTGATGGGTTCGCAGCGGCCCTTCTTCAGGCAGCCCTCGGTGCGGTTCCTCGGCCGCCCGCCGGAAGGGATGATCTACAAGGGCGGCTTTGGCACCGGCGCGACCGCGCCGACGATTGCGGCCGTCAACGCCATCCTTGCCGGCTATGCCGGCACCACGCCCTACCCGGGCAGTGGCCCGTACCTGGGGGCGATCGGCGTGAACACTGATGGCACGATCTTCACGACCGTCGTGCCCGGTTCGCTCGGGTGCGCTCAGAACTACAAGGGCGTAGGTAGCGTACTGGGGGCACGGCTCTCGCCCAGCTGCACGCAGGCGGGCGTAGTGCTGGGAAATTACTTCGCCGTGCAGGTGCCGCTCACCAAGTACAACGCACTCGGCAGTGTGGACTACCGGCTCACCGACCACGTGACCGCTTACGGCCAATTCAATTTCTCGCATTCCGGTGCGCTGGATGCCACCAGCCCGGGCAGCACCAAGACCAACAACACCATCGAGCTGTATATCCCGGTGAGCAACCCCTATGTGCAGGCAAATCCTGCGCTGCTCTCGTTGATCGATTCGGCCTATGGGGGAACTGCGCCTGCCGGTGCCAGGGTGGGCTACTCCAAGCTGATGTTCGGGTGGGGCAATCGCGTCGAGACCTACAATTACGATGTCTGGCAGGGGCTAGCCGGCCTGAAGGGCGACATTCCCGGCACCCGGTTGAAGTACGATCTCTATGCCTCGTTCGGGCGCAGTGCCTATGCCAGCCAGGCGACCGGCGACATCAGCCTGTCCGCCATCAACAACGTGCTGGCCAACGAGGGCGTCGGTGGGTGCAGCTTTAATCCTTTCGGCATGCAGCCCGTGAGCAAGTCCTGTCTGGCCTACGCCGGCCGGACCGAGAACACCACCGACCTGCTGACCGCGAAAGATGTCGAATTATCGATCCAGGGACCACTGTTCAGCCTGCCTGCCGGCGAGGCGAAGTTCGCTTTTGGCGCGGATTATCGCCAGTCCGAGTTCGCCTACCAGCCGGATTCCGTGTTCATCACGGGCGACACCCTGTCCTTTGGCTCGAGCACCCCGTCGAGCGGGTCCCAGAACGCGAAGGAAGCCTTCGGTGAGTTGCTGCTGCCGTTGCTCGAACACAGGGCGCTCGCGAAGGACCTGTCGCTCGACCTGGGATACCGGTTCTCGAAGTACGATCTGTTTGCGGGCAAGAGCACCTGGAAGGCCGATGCCACCTGGACGGTGGTCGACGGCGTGCGCTTCCGCGGTGGATACTCCGTTGCCTTCCGTGCCCCGAGCCTGGCCGATCTCTATGCCGGCACCGGTGTTGGCCAGCAGAGCCTCAACGGCGGGGATCCGTGCGATGTCCTGAGCACCTACCGCACGGGCGCCAATGGTGCGCAGGTTCAGGCGCTGTGCGCGGCCCAGTCGGCGGCGGCGGGTTCAGCCGTCTATTCATTCGGTGGCGCCAACGTGACGGTTCCCGTCCAGACCGGTGGCAACAAGCTCCTGCAGCCGGAAACGGCCAAGTCATGGTCGATCGGGATGGTGCTCACGCCCGTACAGGGCTTGAACATCTCGATTGACTACTACAGCATTGCGATTTCCGGAGCGATCTCCAGCCTGTCGTCCGGGCAGATCCTCGCCAGCTGCTATGGTGCGACGGTCAACCCGGGATTCTCGGCGGCCAGTCCGTACTGCCAGCGGATTTCCCGGGATGCCACCACGGGCCAGATCTCGCTGCTCACCTCGGGGCTGTTCAACTACAACGGGTTCAAGCTCGCCGGCGTCGATACCCAGCTCGACTATCGCTTCGGGCTCGACGCGCTGGGCATGTCGGCCAACGCCGGCTCCCTGCAAGTCGGATCGATCATCAGCTACCTCAACAAGTACACCGTCACTCCCTCGGACGGGACGGCTGCCACCAACTACCAGGGCGCGATCAGCGACACCTTCGTCACGTCCGATGGCGAGAACCTCTATTCGCATCCACGCTGGAAGACCAACAGCTACCTGACGTACGCGAACTCGCCGTTTACGGCCACGTTGCGCTGGCGCTATATCGGCCATATGGCGAACCTGGACGATGCGACGCAACCGGTGCCTGCAGTCAGCTATTTCGACGCGGACTTCCACTACGCGTTCTCCGACTCGCTCACGGTCAGCGCCGGGGTGAACAACCTCGCCAACAAGAGCCCACCCTTCATCGGCACGCTCGAGTTGAGGACCGATGCCGCGACGTACGACGTGATCGGGCGCACCTGGTACCTCGCGGCCAAGGTGAAGCTCTAAGCGGGCGACCCGGCCGGGCACGCCGACTGCGACTATGCGCTTATTGCCCAACGTTGACGCGAGGACGCCGAAGGCCCCCGTTGGCCCGCTGCGGGCCACGCTTGCGGCGCGAAGTCACCGTCCGCGGTGCACCGTGCAGCCGCTGCACTTCCCCTTGCGCTCCCCCCGAAACGGGACGCGCCGGGGCGAGGGGGCAGCCAACGCCGCCGCCTTGCGCGGGAAGGCCGGCAACCTTGTCTGAGCGCGGGCAGCAGCGGCTTCGCATGGCCAGGACGGTATTCCGCGTCGCGAGCGGAAACTTCCTCGAAATGTACGACTTTATGGTCTTCGGCTATTTTAGCGCCGCCATTGGCCGCGCCTACTTTCCGGCGAGCAGCGAATTTGCGGCGCTGATGTTTTCCCTGACCACGTTTGCGGTCGGATTCCTCGTCCGACCGCTGGGCGCCATATTCCTCGGCGCGTACATAGACCACATAGGCAGGCGCAAGGGGCTGCTTGTGACGCTGGCCTTGATGTCCGTCGGCACCCTGACGATTGCGCTGGTGCCAGGCTATCAAACCATCGGACTGTTCGCGCCGATCCTGGTCGTGCTGGGGCGCCTTTGCCAGGGCTTCTCGGCCGGCGTCGAATTGGGCGGAGTCTCGGTGTACCTGTCCGAAATGGCTACGCCGGGCCACAAGGGCTTCTACGTATCTTGGCAGTCCGGGAGCCAGCAGGTCGCGGTGGCCTTCGCGGGGCTCCTGGGTTATGCACTGTCAGCGTGGATGCCCCCGGACGCGCTGGCGGCCTGGGGTTGGCGGATCCCGCTGATCATTGGTTGCCTGATCATCCCTTTCGTTTTCATGATACGACGCAGCCTGCAGGAGACGCCTGAATTTGCCGCGCGCGCGCGCCACCCGAGTCCGGCGGAAATTTACCGGGGCCTGTTGACGCATTGGCGGATCATCCTGCTCGGCGTCGCAATGGTGCTCATGACTACGGTGTCGTTCTATACGATTACCGCCTATACGCCGACCTATGGCCGGAGCATTCTGCACCTCGCCGACAGCGACGCGCTATTGGTCACGCTTTGCGTAGGCGTATCGAACCTAATGTGGCTTCCGCTCATGGGCGCCCTCTCCGATCGCACGGGACGCCGGCCGCTACTGCTGGTGTTCGCGGCACTCGCAGTCATCACGGCTTATCCAGCGATGTCCTGGCTCGTGGCCCAACCTTCATTCGCGAGGCTGCTGGCCGTAGAGCTCTGGCTCTCGTTCCTGTATGCCGGATACAACGGCGCCATGGTGGTGCACCTCACTGAGATCGTGCCCGCCCATGTACGGACGGCAGGGTTCTCGGTGGCCTACAGTCTGGCGACCACGATCGGAGGCTCGACACCGCTCATAGCAACCTATTTGATCCACTCCACCGGCAATCGCGCCATGCCTGGTGCCTGGCTCTCTGTTGCCGCTGCGATCGCCTTTGTAAGCGCCTGGCTGAGTGGACGTGTCGCCCAGCTGGCTGTGGAGCCTCGACAGTTTGTTCCCACGTAGGTTGAGCCGGCTAAAGGGCGGTTTGAGCTGTCACCGGTTGCCTTGGTGCGAGCCGCCCAATTCCACAGTCGCCGCGGCAGACGTCACGGGAATTGTGAAGACCACATTCAGGCCGCGCCCCTCGGCACCGGCCTCGGCCACGATGTGGCCATGGTGCAGCATGATGATGCTCCGGCAGATGGCGAGGCCCAGGCCACTGCCGCGCCCGTCCGTGTCCCGTGGATTGACGCGTACAAAGCGATTAAAAATCCGCTCATGCTGATCCGGAGGCAGCCCCGGACCCTCGTCTTCCACGGCAACGCGCCACTCGGTGGCGCTCAGCCGCGAGCGTACCGTCACCACGCCCTCGGGCGGCGAGACGGCGAGGGCATTGGCCAGTAGGTTCAACAGCACCTGCCGGATTCGCTTCTCGTCAAACAAGACGGAGCCGGCGCCCTCGTGCAGGGCCTGGAACTTCTGCCCGCCATGCTCCGCCAGCACCCGGGCATCGAGAGCAAAGCTCTTGAGAAAACGCTCTGGATCGTTGGGCTTGCACTGCAAGGTGATTGCACGGGCTTCGGCCCGCGACAGAAACAGCATCTCATCGATGATCTGGTTGACGCGCGCCAGCTCCTCGAGCTGCATCTGCACCGCCTCCTCATTCGGGGCTGACAGGTTTCCGCCCACCAGGAGCTTTTCGGCCTGCAGCCGCACCAGCGACAACGGAGTCTTCAACTCATGGGAGGCTTCGGCAGTGAAGTTGCGCACCTGGTTGAAGGCAGATTCCAGGCGGTCGAACATCTGGTTGAGCAACCGCGCCAAATCAGACACTTCGTCCTGGACTTGCGTTACGGGGATGCGTTCACTGAGGTTATCCGAGCGGATGCGATTGGCGGTCTCGCGCATGAGCCGCATCGGGCGCAGCGCCAGGCGGCTCAGGCCGAAACCGATCAAGACGCTCGCGCCGAGCATCGCTGCCAGCAGCCAGGCGCACACCTCCACGTACCCTTCCATCACCTTGCGCACCGGGCTCAGCGGCGTGGCGATGGTGATGTCCAGAAAAGGCAGTACGAACTCCGCGACGCGCAATTCCCCGATACGGGGGACCTGGGTATCGTAGTGGTGCTGGCCGGGTATATCCGGAATCGTCCGGCCCTGCAGGTTGCGCGACGAAAACACCGTTCCCCGCTGTGGACTGTCGATCTCGATGTAAAACAGCACCGAGGAAAATTCGGTCGTCTCGCGGATGCGCTCGTCAATGACCCGTTTGCTCTGGGTCATGTAGTCGCTCCCCATGTGCGCCTTGATCTGCTCGAACTCCGCGGAGTTGAGCAGGTCCAGGCCATGGATCAGGTAGGTCTGCAGCAACTGATAGCCGACCACGAACAGGCAGGCCAGCGTCAGGGTCGCCGCGGATGCGTACCACACCGCCAACCGGGTACTGATGGATCTCACAGCAGCTGGTAACCTACGCCGCGCACCGTCTTGAACAGCGGTTTGTCGGCGGTGGTCTCCAGCTTGGTGCGCAGCCGACTCATGTAGACATCGAGGAGGTTGGTGTCGACCTCGTAGTGCGAGGCCCAGATCTTCTCAGAGATAAAGGTTCGCGTGAGGATTCTCCCCGGGCTCTGCATGAAAATTTCCAGTAGGGCAAATTCTCTGCGTGTGAGGTCCACTTGCTGGCCGTGAACCTGCGCGGTGTGATGCAGCAGGTCCAGCCGTATGCCCCGGCATTCCAGCACGGTTTCCTTGACATCCGATTGCCGGCGCAGTTGCGAGCGTACCCGGGCCAGCAGTTCCTCCAGGCTGAAGGGCTTGGGCAGGTAGTCATCGGCACCGAGGTCGAGCCCCTTGATCCGGTCCTGCACGCCGTCCCGGGCGCTCAGTATCAGCACCGGCTCCTTGAATCCGGACCGGCGCCATTCACGCAGCAGATCGAGCCCGTCGCCATCCGGAAGTCCAAGATCGAGGATGATCAGATCGAAATTGTCTTCACAGAGCGCATCGCGCGCCTGTGCGCAGGTGCGCACGGCGGTGACGGTGTAGGCCCGCTCGGTCAGGCCCTGCTTGACCAGATGAGCCAGGCGCGTCTGGTCCTCGACAACGAGAATCTTCATGCGCGCATCTCCGTGACGGCGGGTTCCGTGCACTCAATTCGCCGGGAAAATCCGCGGCTCACAGTATACGAAGAGCATCGCGGTCCTGCGAGCACCTGAAATCTCGTTCAGAAAGCCTTCATGGTCACGTCAGGTTCGCGCTGTAGCGTGTGCAGTGCGAGGGAGTCATGGCAGATGCCTGGAGGTGGATCGTGAAGGCTCATGCACCTATCCGAGCCTGGGTCGTACTGGCGTGCGCCGGTGCGGCGGGCCCGGGAGTGGCCGGCGGGGTTGACGGCCCCTATCGGGTCCTGGAGCGCGTCGCCGTCGGCGGCCAGGATGACGGCTACGATTTCCTGCGCGTCGATGACGAGGCGCAGCGGCTGTATGTTGCTCATCGCAGCCGCGTTGAAGTCTTGAACACGGCCACCGGCAAAGTGATTGGCCAGATCCCGGATACCCCTGGCGTGCACGGCATTGCGCTGGCAGCGGAATACCATCACGGCTTCACGAGCAATGGGGCTGATCGTACCGTGACGATGTTCGATATGCAGACGCTCCGTCCATTGATGGTAATCCGGTACACGGGGGTCAAGCCGGATGCAATCGAATACGATCCGGAGACCCGGCACGTCTATGTCGTCAATGGCGGCGCCTCCAGCGACCTTACGGTGGTTGCCCCTGATACGGGCGCGATCGTCGGGAGCGTGAGTCTGCCGGGCAGCAAGCTTGAACAGCTCGCCTTCGACGGGCGCGGCCGCGCGTTCGTGAATGACGAGGACCAGAGTGCGGTGCACGTCTTTGATACACACGCGCTGAAGCCCATGGCTAAGTGGTCGGTAGCGCCGGGTGAAGGCCCCACGGGGATTGGCTACGATGCCGGCCATCATCGGCTGTTTGTCGCCTGCGGCAATCGGCAGCTCATCGTCCTGAATGCCGACACTGGCGCCGTGGTGGCCACGCTGCCCATTGGTGCCGATCCGGATGGCGCGGCATTTGATGGTGGCCGCAGCCTGATCTTCGTGTCCAACCGCGACGGGACCCTGACAGTGATCCACGAGGATGGGCCCGATCGGTACCGGGTATTGCAGAACCTCATCACTGAGCCGGGCGCGCGGACTATTGCGCTGGATAGCAAGAGCGGGCGGATTTACCTGCCGTCTGCCCGATTCGGTGCACCGCCGCCCGCAACCCAGGCGCAACCGGAGCCGCGGCCACCGATGATCCCGGAGAGTTTCGGTATAGTGGTGGTGGGTCAGTAATGCAATGTTGGGCCGTCAATGACCGCACTGAACAGCCACTCTTCACACAACTTGACCTGGGTCCGTGCGTGCCTGTCCTGCCTGGTTGCCGTACTCCCGGGTCTGCTTGGAGGCTGCTCCGTCTATCGGAGCATGCCCCTGAATTCCAGGACGGTAGAGGAGGCGCTGCAGCCCCGGCCCATCGAATCGGTCAAGATCGCCGCTGAACGGTTCGATCACCCGCTTATCAGGTCCGTGCGGATCGACGGCGAAGGCGGATTTACTCCCGATGAGATTGCGATCATGGTCGTGATCGTCAGCCCGCAGTTGCGAACCCTGCGCGATCAGCGCGGTCTGGCGCAGGCGCAGGTCGTGCAGGCGGGGATCCTCCCGAACCCGCAATGGAGCCAGTCCGCCGATGTTCCGCATGGCAATGCCGATCCCACGCTGGTCACAGGCCGCTCACGGGGGTTTGGCTGGGACCTGGGGGCGCTGCTGACGCACCACGACGACGTGGCCGCGGCCAAGGCCAATGCCCGCAGCGTCGATCTGCAGATTGCCTGGCAGGAGTGGCAGGTCGCGCAGGATGCCCGGCTGCGGGCCTTCCGCATTGCGTCCATGCAGGAGCGGCTGCCCCTGGAAAAGGACATAGAAGAGGGCCTGTCCGGGAACGTCGCCGTGATTCGCGAGTCCTTTGATCACGGACTGAAAGTGGCTGCGGATCTGACGGCCGCCACCGATCTGTACAGCCAAACCCGCGACGCACGGTTGGCGCTTGAGCAGAGCCTGGTGGCCGATCGCCTCGCGCTGAATCTCGCCCTGGGGCTGCCCGCAGACGCCCCACTGCAGATCAAGTTGCCGCAGACCTTTCCCACGCTCGCGACCGATGCCGAGGCCGGATCGCGGCTGCTGGCCGGACTGGAAACGCGCCGACTGGATCTGGTGGCCCTGACACTGGGATACCAGAGCCAGGAATCGACGCTGCGTTCGGCCGTGCTGTCGCAGTTTCCCAAGATCAACCTGAGCGTCAACAAGGCCAACGACACCAGCGATATCAAGACCAGGGGATGGGCCATCGGCGTCGAGCTGCCGGTGTTCGACCGCCGACAAGGCGTCATTGCAACGGCGAGGGCCACCCGGCAGCAGCTGTTTGACGACTACGTCGCCCGCGTGGCGGAAGCCCGTGCCCAGGTGCAGCAGATCCTGGAGGATTTGGCCGTGGTGCGTACGCAGCTGGACGGCGCCACCGAGTCGCTGGCGGACCTGGAGCTGCTCGCCAACGGCTATGAAAAAACCTACGCCAGCGGAAACGCGGATGTCATCAGCTACCGGGATGCCCGTGCCGCGCTGGCCGTGCGCCGCATCGAGCAAAGCAAGCTCAGGCAGGACCTGCTGGAACTGGGCGTGGGCCTGGAGATTGCCACCGGCCGCGCGCTGCTCACCGACACCATCACCCGCTGAAGCTTCCTACATCAACTCCATTGCCTGCCGGGTCTTCATGACATGAATCGCCGCGTCCTCGCTCTTGCCGTCGTCGTTGTCGCCCTGGTCGGCGGCCTGTTGTGGTACCTGCGCCGCTCAGCCGATGAGGAGGGCTCGGTCAAGCCGAC
>DATFUG010000310.1:0-3351 GCA_035261025.1 Steroidobacteraceae bacterium
GCGCGATCGAACTCATCGACGCCGCGCACGCGGTCCGTATCCCGCGCCGCGCGCATCTCCCGCAGCACGTAGGGATGGCAGCGGATCGCGCCCTGGCCGAAGATGATGAGGCTCCGGGTCAGGATGTTGGCGCCTTCCACGGTGATCGCGATCGGAATCGATTGATAGCCGCGGCCGAGGTAGTTGCGTGGCCCGAGCATGATGCCCTTGCCGCCGTGCACGTCCATGGCATCGTTGGCGACGCGCCGGCCCATCTCAGTGACGTGGTACTTGAGGATGCCGGCCGGCACCGCCGGGCGCGCGCCCGCATCGATGGCGGCCGCCGTGACGCTGCGCGCGGCGTCCATGATGTAGGTGTGGCCCGCCATGCGCGCGATCACCTGCTCGACGCCCTCGAACTTGCCGACCGGCATGTTGAACTGGCGGCGGATGCGCACGTAGGCGCCGCTGGCGTAGACGGCGGCCTTGGCGCCGCCGGTGGCGTTCGAGGGTAGCGAGATGCAGCGGCCCACCGAGAGTTGCTCGACCAGCATGCGCCAGCCCTGGCCGGCCATCTTCGGGCCGCCGATGATGCAATCGAGCGGCGCGAACACGTCGCGGCCGCGCACCGGACCGTTCTGGAACGGGATATTCAGCGGGAAGTGGCGCGTGCCGATCTCGATTCCCGGCGTGTCGCGCTGCAGGAGCGCGCAGGTGATGCCCAGGTCCGCCTCGCCGCCCAGCAGCCGGTCCGGATCGAACATGCGGAAGGCCAGGCCGATTACCGTGGCGATGGGTGCCAGCGTGATATAGCGCTTGGAGAAATTGAAGCGCAGCCCCAGCACTTCCTGGCCCTGCCACTGGCCGCGGCAGACGATGCCGGTGTCCGGAATGGCGGCGGCATCGGAGCCCACGCGCGGCCCGGTGAGCGCGAAGCAGGGAATGTCGATGCCGCGCGCGAGCCGCGGCAGATAGTGCTGCTTCTGTTCTTCCGTGCCGTAATGATTCAGCAGTTCGGCCGGACCGAGCGAGTTGGGCACCGCGACCGTCGAGGCGCAGGTGACACTGCGGCTCGCCAGCTTCACCAGCACGCAGGAATGTGCGTAGGCCGAGAACTGCAGCCCGCCATGCGCCTTGCTGATTATCATTGCGAAGAAGCCGCGCGATTTGAGGAACTCCCACACCGCCGGTGGCAGATCGCCGCGGCGGTGCGTGATATCGAAATCGTCGAGCATCCGGCACAACTCTTCACACGGGCCGTCGAGAAAGGCCTGCTCTTCGGCCGACAGGCGCGCCGGCGGATTGGCGCTCAGTTTGGCCCAGTCGGGATTGCCGCTGAACAGCTCGCCGTCCCACCAGACCGTGCCGGCCTCGAGCGCCTCACGCTCGGTATCCGACATCACGGGCAGCAGTCGCAGGTAGGCGCGCAGGAACGGCCGGCTGATCAGCGCCCTGCGGAGCGGCCGGATGTTGAGCAGCCACAGCATCGCCAGCAGCAGCCAGAGCGTGCCCTGCCACAGGCCCCCCGGCTTGCCCCACCACAGGTAGAGCGCCAGCAGCACGGTGAAAGTCAGCGTGTAGATCCGCAGCGGCAGGCGGCGGTAGGCGAGGTAGATCACCACCAGCACGAACAGGGTTGTGATGAACGCGCCCCACATGCGCGCCATACTAGCCCGCGCGCCCGCGCCGCGCGAGCGAATGAAACGGCGGAACTCTAGCCGAGCAGGTCCTTTACCCCGTCGCGTTCCTCGCGCAGTTCCGCTTCCGTTGCAGCCATCCTGCCGCGGCTGAAAGCGTCGATCTCCAGGTCCTGCACGATCTGGTACTGCCCGTTGCGGCAGGTCACCGGATAGGAATAGATGATGCCCTCGCCGATGCCGTAGCTGCCGTCGGCCGGGATGCTCATGCTGGTCCAGTCGCCCTCGGCCGTGCCCTGGAACCAGGTGCGCATGTGATCAAAGGCGGCCGAAGCCGCTGAGGCCGCGGAGGAAGAACCTCGCGCCTTGATCACCGCCGCGCCGCGTTGCTGCACCGTCGGAATGAAGGTCTGCTCGATCCAGGCCTGATCCACCAGGTCCGGCGCACTCCGGCCCTTCACGAGACAGTGGCGCAGGTCGGGATATTGCGTGGAGGAGTGATTGCCCCAGATCGTCATGCGGCGGATGTCGCTGACGTGCGTGCCCGTCCGCTGCGCGAGCTGCGCGATCGCGCGGTTGTGATCGAGCCGCGTCATCGCCGTGAAAGCGCTGGCCGGCAGCTGCGGCGCGTTGCTGCGCGCGATCAGTGCATTGGTGTTGGCGGGATTGCCGACGACCAGCACGCGCACCTTGCGGTCGGCAACTTCATTGAGGGCGCGGCCCTGCGCGGAAAAAATCTGCGCGTTCGCCAGCAGCAGGTCCTTGCGCTCCATCCCCGGCCCGCGCGGGCGCGCACCCACGAGCATCGCCGCGTGGCAATCGCGAAACGCGATTTTCGCATCGTCCGTCGCGACTGCCCGGTTGAGCGTGGGAAACGCGCAGTCGTTGAGCTCCATCAGGATGCCCGAAAGGGCCGGCAGGGCTGCCGTGATTTCCAGCAGCAGCAGATTGATCGGCTGGTCGGCGCCCAGCATCTGGCCTGAGGCCACGCGGAAGGCGAGGGCGTAGCCGATCTGGCCGGCGGCGCCAGTAATCGTCACGTTGAGGGGTGTTTTCAAGGGGGGCTCCAGGGTGCCGGGCAGGCTTAAAAGAGCGCTGATTCTAATAGGATTTTCCCCATGAGCAACCGACTTTTAAAAACCCCTTGGGCAGACCGACCTGTGGGTCGCGCTCCACTCCGGCCCACCGCCTGGCGCCCAATTAAGAAATCCAATGCCAGTGTCGATGTCCATAGACTGTCTCTATCGAGCCCATTCAATCTGATCATTGGCCAGCGCAGTGCGGCGGCGGCAGAATGCGCTCACACCAGCAGCAGCTGGACCGCCAGGAGGCCGCAATGCACCCGACCCGCAATGACCTGCCCGCCCGCACCCGCGCGCGTCTCGAAAAACTGCTCAACCAGCGACTCGCCGACGCGCTCGATCTCGAGGCCGCCTCCAAGCAGGCGCACTGGAACGTCAAGGGCCCGCATTTCATCGCCCTGCACGAGCTGTTCGACAAACTGCACGACAATATCGAGGAGCATGTTGATTCGCTGGCCGAGCGCATCACGGCCATCGGCGGCACCGCGCTCGGCACGGTGGGAGCGGCGGCACGCGGCAGCTCGCTGGCGCCGTATCCGGAGAACATCAGCGCCGGTCCCGCGCATGTCGCGGCACTGGCCGACCGGCTGGCCGACTTCGGGAAAAAGGTGCGCCAGGCCATCGCCGCGGCGGCCAAGCTCGATGATGCCGAC
>DATFUG010000311.1:0-12639 GCA_035261025.1 Steroidobacteraceae bacterium
TGCCCAAAAACGCTAGCAATTATGTGAACTTACGGGTTAAATAGGTCAGCCGGATCACATTAGTATCCGGCGCCCATACCGTAACATGTTATCGGCCCGGCACTGGGATGGAGCAACTTGTCTAAGCCGATTCGACCCCTCAATGGCGTCCCGTTTTTCGTGGTCGCGCTCCTGGCGCTGGCCGGGTGTGCCCACCAACCGCGCGCGCCCGAAGCCAATCTACCGGTCAGGGTCACGGCGATCGCCACCCCGTCGGCCGAGCCGGCGCTGGATGCGGCGCCTGCAGCCGAAGCCCCGCCACTGGCTGATGAAGCGGCCGCTGTGGTGCAGCCGATCGACCCCCCGGCCCTGAGTGATCACTCGCTGGTGGCGCCGCCGCCGCCCGACCTGTTCGTCCGTCTCCGGGCCGGGTTCAGGCTCGAGGATGTCGATGAAACGATCGTCGATCGCGAACTCAACTGGTACGCCAACCACCCGGATTACCTGGAGCGCACCTGGAGTCGCGCCGAGCCATTCCTGCACTATATCGTCGAGCAGCTCAACGCCCGCTCGATGCCCCTGGAACTGGCCCTGCTGCCGGTCGTGGAGAGTGCCTTCGAGCCCTACGCCTACTCGCGGGCGCGCGCCTCGGGCCTGTGGCAGTTCATCTCAGGCACCGGCTCGCTGTACGGCCTGAAGCAGGACTGGTGGTATGACGGCCGCCGCGATCTCGTGGCTTCGACCCGCGCCGCGCTCGATTACCTGCAGGCCCTGCACGATGGCCTGGGCGGTGACTGGCTGCTGGCCATCGCCGCCTACAATTGCGGCGAGGGCAATGTGCAGCGGGCCGTGAACCGGAATCTGCGCCTCGGCCGCCCGACCGATTTCTGGCATCTGAAGTTGCCGACCGAAACCCGCTCCTACGTTCCGAAGCTCCTGGCGATGCGCCGTATCGTGGCCGACCCCGCCGCCTATGGCCTGGAATTCAGCCAGATCTCCGACGAGCCGTACTTCGCGCAGGTGGCCACCGGCGGACAGATCGATCTGCAGGTGGCGGCCGAGGTCGCCGGCATCTCCAAGGATGAGCTGTACGCCCTGAACCCGGCCTTCCATCGCTGGGCCACCGATCCCACCGGGCCTTACAGCCTGCTGGTCCCCGTCGAGGCCGCCAACGGCCTGGAACAGACCCTGCTGAGCCTCACGCCTGAGCAGCGCATGCGCGTCGACCGCTACGAGGTGAGCCACGGCGACACGATCGCCTCGATCGCCACCCAATACTCGACGACCCCGGAACTGCTGCGGCACCTGAACAACATGGACAGCAAGGAAAAGCCGGTCATCGGCGCCGTGCTGCTCGTGCCCTCGACCACCCTCCAGTTGCCGGAAAAGGCCATGCGCGCCGCGGCGCTGGTCGATCGCCCGGGCCGCATGAGCGGCCGGCGCGGCTTGCGCCACGGCCTGCACGTCGTGCACCGCGGCGATACGTTGTACGGCATCGCGCACCGCCTGGGGACCGACGTCGCCACGCTCGCGCGCCTGAATAATATGGATGTCGGCGATACGCTCCGCGCCGGCCAGCGTCTCGTGGTCTCGAGCCGCGCGCCGCGCGCTGAGGCCAGTAGCACGCGTAGCAGCGCCAGCAATACCGGCAATGCCCGCCAGGTCACCTACACGGTGCGCCGGGGCGACACTCTTTACAGCATCGCACGATTACTGCAGGTCACGGTGCGCGACCTGCTCGGCTGGAATGGCATCTCCACATCTGGTGCGATCCGCCCCGGACAGAAACTGGTGGCCTTCGTCAACGGGCGCGGCTGACCGATGGGGATCCTGGAGGGGAAACGCGCGCTGATCGTCGGCGTGGCCACGGATCGTTCGATCGCCTGGGGTATCGCCCAGGCCATGCACGCCCACGGCGCGCAGCTGGCCTTCACCTATGCCAACGACCGGTTTCGCGAGCGGGTCGAGCCGCTGGCGCAATCGCTGGGCGAACACCTCACCATGCCGCTCGATGTCACGCTCGATGAACAGATCGACGCGATGGCGGCGCGCCTGGCGCGCGAATGGGGACAGCTCGATATCCTGGTGCACGCCGTCGCTTTCGCACCGCGCGAGGCCATCGACGGGAGCTTTACCGCCAACACCTCGCGTGAGGCGTTCCGCATCGCCCACGATGTTTCCAGCTACAGCTTCACGGCCCTGGCTCGCGCGACCGCCCCGCTGATGGCCGGCCGGCCTGGCGCGATGCTGACCCTCTCCTACCTGGGCGCCGTGCGCTCCATCCCCAATTACAATGTCATGGGACTCGCCAAGGCGAGCCTTGAAGCGAACGTGCGCTTTCTCGCTGCGGACCTGGGTCCCCGCGACATCCGCGTCAATGGGATCTCGGCTGGACCGATCAAGACGCTCTCGGGCGCCGGCGTCGGTGGATTTCGCAAGATGCTCGGCTACGTCGCCCGCGTTGCCCCCCTCCGCCGCAACGTCTCGATCGAGGATGTCGGCAACGCCGCCACTTTCCTGTGCTCTGCCATGGCGGCGGGTGTCACCGGGGAGATCCTCTACGTCGACAGCGGGTTCAGCACGGTGGGCATGAGCTTCGCAGACGAGGCCGGGACCGAGTAGCGCGGCGCGGCGGGCAGCATGGCCTCCATAAGAGTGGGACTGGCAACCGGCATGGCGGCGCTGGTGGTCGTAGGCCTCGCCGCACTGCTCTCGGTGCTCTACTTCAGTCTCGGCGCCGTAGTGCAGAAGAGCCACGAAACCCTCTTTGTAGAGAAGGTGCGCATCTTTGCGCACCAGATCGCTGCACAGCTCGAAGTGGAACGGGTCGCCGAATCGCCCAAGCTCGAGGCCAGCCTGCTCGACAGCGTCATCCTCAATGGCGATGGCGTTTACGCGGAACTCACGGGACCCGGGGTGGAGCTGCGCAGCGCCCTCGGACCCGCGCAGATTCGATTTCCTGCGGTTGAAGATACCGTCTTTGCACAAAATGACGACGGCATCTTCTTCATCAAGCGGCCGGTCACCAGTCCGGGCGGCACACTGCAGCTGCGGCTGGGGTTCGACGAGCGCCTGACGGTGGCCACGATCAGCAAGGCCAAGCGTCAGATGTTGTGGATCCTGTCCATCGGCCTGGGGCTGTCGGCATTTGCCGCGTCGATGGCAGGTTACTTCCTGGCGCGCACGCTGCGCCGCCTGCAGGCTGCGGCGCGACGCATCACGAGCGGGGACTATGGCAGTGAGCTGCGCGTGCCGTCCCCGGTGCGCGAGCTGCACGAGCTCTCGCTCGGCCTGGACCACATGCGCATCGAACTGGTCGGCGCCAACGAGGAACTGCGCACGCAGATCCGGGAGAAGGAGCTGATAGAGGCGCGCCGGGTCGGCCTGGAGCGCCAGCTGCAGCACCAACAGCGCGTCGAAATCGTGGGCACACTGGCTGGCGGCATCGCCCACGAGTTCAACAATGTATTGGTGCCGATCACCTTGTTGAGCGAACTGGTCCTCAAACGTCTGCCCGATGGACATGAATCGCGCGGCGATGTGACGACCATACTCAGCGCCGCGCGCCGCGCGCGTGATCTGGTCAAGCAGATTCTTGCCTTCAGCCGCGATATCAGTGACCTCACGATGGAGCGAGTCGATCTGCGCTCGGTGGCCGACGAGGCGTTGCGATTGCTGCGTCCCCTGATCTCCCCCAATTGCAAGGTCGATGGACACTATGAACCCACAGTGTCGGTGGTTCAGGCTGATCGCGGACTGGTCCTGCAATTGATCATGAATCTGTGCAAGAACGCCTACCAGTCGATCGCCGCAGGCACGGGCGCGATCAGCGTGAGCGTGGCGGATGTCGAACTGCGCGAGGAAGAGCGCGCGGGCCTCGCGCCTGGACCCTACGTCATGCTGGCCGTTCGCGATACGGGAACGGGCATGGATCCGGCAACCGCCGCGCGCATCTTCGAGCCTTTTTTTACGACGCGTCCGGTCGGCGAAGGCACGGGACTGGGTCTGTCCGTGGTGCAGGGAATTACCGAGAGCCTGGGCGCGCGCATCTTCGTTGAGAGCGCGATCGGGAGCGGCAGCACCTTCAGCATCTTCTTTCCTGCCCTGCCCGCGCTGACATAATCCAGAACGTTATGTTGGCTTGAGCGCGCACGGCGCGCCCTACCTCCACTCGCAGTCCCGGGTTGGGGTGATTCCTACTACCTAAATGCAGTCTTGCCTGCCGAACGAGTTGTTCGGGAACAGGCATCTTAATGCGCGACCGGTGCGCACTGGTCGGGACGAAGACGCAGAGATCGGGAGGATTAGGAACATGAGAAACATCAGCTGGTCAGCTGGATTGCTCGTAATCACGGTCGGACTGTTGCAGGCGCTACCCGCTGCCGCGCAGTCATTCCGCGTGCAGTGTCCAGGCAGCACCATCACTCATCCATCGGCCGACAACAATTCAGAGCCCGCGTACACCGGTCCTACGGTGCAGGCCCTCAACGCCGCCGGCTATCTTGCGCCGACCGGGAATGTCAATGGCGCGATCAAGTGCCAGCAGATCGGTGGCGGTGATGGTTACTCCACCATGGGCGACGGTACGCAAACGTACATGTTCTCCTTCGGCCCGCTGTCGGGCGTCGTGGACATCGCCAACGGCCTGCCGGGCACGGAATATCCGAACGTCTTCAATGCGCCCTACACGGGCCCCGCGCTGCAGCCAGGCGATCCGGCCACCACGGGCCTTGGCACCTTCACGTATAACGGCGCCATCGGTCAGGTGCCCGATCTGGACAACGCCGGCGCCATCGACGGCCATGTCGATCCGCGCCAGGCCATGGATGTCGGCGTGATGAACGGCAACATTCCCGCGCCGCTGATGGCCATCGATGAGGACGACGAATTCTTCCTGACGCTGACCAACGTCGGCATGATCATGCGCCCCGACCTGTTCGAGCAGCACACGGTCCACTTCCACGGTTACCCCAACGCCTCGTCGTTCTACGACGGCGTGCCGGATGCCTCGGTCGCCATCAACATCGGCGCCAGCTTCACCTATTACTACCTGGCGCCGGATGCCGGCACCTACTTCTGGCACTGCCATATCACGCCCCCTGAGCACCTGCAGATGGGCATGGTCGGGCAGATCTATGTACGGCCGCGACAGAACCGGGTTTCGTCGGCCACTACCTTGTATGGCGCACTGCAGGCGCAGCAGCTGGATCTGCGCACTGCATGCAACTCTGCCGCGGACATCCTGTGCAGCAATCCGCTTCCCACCGTGAACACCGGTGCCACGGGCGGTGGCACGTACGCCTACAACGACGGCGACGGCACCACCCGCTACGATGTCGAGTATCCGCTGCAGATCCACGGCTTCGACCCGAACTTTCACTTCGTCGGCATGACCTTCAATCCGGAAGGCTTTGTCGACATGAAGGACAAGTACTTCCTGCTGAACGGCCGCAGCTACCCCGACACCGTGCAAGCCGGTCCGCTGCAGACGCAGTCGGCAGACGCCGTCAATCACTTCGCACAGCCGATGCCGGCCATCATCACGATGAAGACCGGGCAACGCGCGTTGCTGCGTATCTCCGACCTGGACGTCACGGAATACCAGACGCTGGCCTCGCTCGGCATCCCGATGCAGGTGATCGGCTACAACGCCAAGCTGCTGCGCGACCAGGCGGGCAACAACCTGTACTACACCACGAACTCGATCACGCTGGCGGGTGGGGAATCGCTGGACGTGATACTCGATTCGTGTGGGTCGCGAGATGCCAGTTTTGTATGCGGGAACGCATTACCTCCCGGCACCTATTACCTCTACACCCCCAACCTCGACCATCTGTCCAACGACGCCGAGAACTTCGGCGGGTTGATGACCGAGGTTCATATCACTCTTTAGGGGAGCGGCTATGAGCGCAGTGACCATGAAAAATGTGACGTCGATGGGCCGGCTGCTCGCCACCGTGGCGACAGCGGCATCCCTGATGCTGACGGCCGCGGCGCATGCCGCCGCTCCCGGCATCACCGGCACCGGAACGGCGGGCACCTTTGCCTTGACCGCACAACCGGCCTACCTCAGCCAGCCTGATGGACAGGCGGTCTACTCCTGGGGTTACGGCTGTGCGGCCAGTCCAGCACCGGGCCAGTTCGTACCGGCGACCATCACCACGGGCAGCTGCGGAAGCATGCAGGTGCCAGGACCCACCCTCGTTGTGACGGAAAACCAACCCGTCACCATTACGCTCACAAACAATCTGCCGACCTCCGCCGGCAATACCTCCATTCTGTTTCCGGGCTTTCAGGTCACCGCGACGGGCGGTGTCGCCGGCCTATTGACTCAAGAGGCGGCGCCTGGCGCCACCGTGACCTACACCTTCACGGCCGGCAGCCCCGGAACCCACTCTTATTACAGCGGTACGCAGGGCGACCTGCAGATCGAGATGGGACTGTACGGCGCGATCATCGTGCTCCCGGCCGCAACAGCAGGGAATTGCACTTCCGGCTCCACCAACGGTGCGGGCGGATTCGCCGCGGCCAACGGCACGGCCGAGGCGTTCTGGGGTGAAAAGGATTTCCGCCTCGCCTCCGCGGCCTACGATCACGCCAAGACCTGTTATGACCGGGAATACCTGTTCCAGTTCTCGGAGATGGATTCCAACATCCACACCCAGGCGCAGGCGCAGGTCGCGGCCCTGGGCAATTGCTTGGCGGGCGCCGCCGGATGCAGCCTCAGCGTTCCGACCGAGCCCTACCACCCGGCGTACTACATGATCAATGGCCGTTCGATGCCGGACGACATGGATCCGAACTACGCCACGCAGTACCCGCACCAGCCCTACAACGGCAACCCGCACATGCATCCGGGTGAGCAGGTCCTGCTGCGCATCATAGGACAGGGCCGCTGGCAGCATCCCTTTCACGAACATGGCAACCACGTGCGCATTCTCGGGCGCGATGGAAATCTGATCCTGAGCAATACCGATCCGAGCGAACTGGCAGGTCCGCTGCTGTTCACCACCACGACGACGCCGGGCGTGACGATGGATGGAATTTACTACTGGACCGGACGCGGCCTGAACTGGGACGCCTACGGGCACAAACCGACTTCAGCCGATGCGGTCGCCAAACTGTCCTGTACGCCGGATGCCAATGGCTACAACACCGCTGCGCCCACGGCGATCAACTATTACGAGTGGTGCCAGGATCACAACAAGCCGATGGAAGCGGCACCGTTCGGCGATGTGGGCGCGGGTGGTCCGATGACCCTGCCGGACCCGAACCTCTTTGCCAACGGCGCCTGGTACGGCGGCAGCCCCTACCTGGGTCCGAATGCGACGGTGCGCTATGCCGGTCCGACCGGCTCCACGCCGCCGTCCGGCACCATCGCGAATCCGCCTGCCTCGGAGGCCGGATTCGCCTTCATGTGGCACTCGCATAACGAGCGCGAGATCACCACGAACAACATATTCCCTGGTGGCATGCTGATGATGATGCTCGTCGATTCGCGTGAATTCCCGATCGACGAATCGAACTAGAGCGAGGAAAACCGCAATGCGATCCAATATCTTCAAGTCGACCCGCCTCACGGCAGGGCTCACGGCACTGGCGCTGCTGATGGCTGGCGAAGCCGCCTTAGCGCAACAGCAGGTCAATCTTACTGCGGCCTCCGCCACGGCAACGCTGCCCGATGGATCGGCAGTACCGATGTGGGGCTATAGCTGCGGCGCGGCGGCGGTGCCCGCGTCAATGGCGACGTGCGCCTCCCTGAATCCGGCCGTTGCGGTCGGTGGCTGGGCCCCGGTCATCATCACCCTTCCGGCCGGGCAGGACCTGCAGATTACTCTCACCAACAATCTGCCCGGTGTGCCGACCTCGATCGTGATTGTGGGTCAGCTGGGCGGCGGACTGGGCAATTCATCCACCTCGACGCCGAGCCCGGATCACTCCCTGGCGCAGAGCAATGTCACCTGGCCGATCGTCAACAACGGCGGCGGCTCGGGCACACCGCCCCTCCAGGGCAACCGCGTGCAATCCTTCTCGTCGGAGGTCGCGAGTGGCGCTACCAGCGTTACAGGACAGAATTGTTGGGGCCTCACCTGCCCCACCCCGACACCGGCCCTCAAGCCCGGCACTTACCTGATTGAATCCGGCACGCACCCGTCCATCCAGGGCCCAATGGGCCTGTATGGCATGCTCGTCGTCACGGCCGCGCCAAGTGTGGCGGGCCCAGGCATAGCGTATCCGGCGACGACATTTACCGGCGTGGCGCCGACTTTGCCCGTGACCTACAGCGCGGAAGTTCCGCTGCTCCTCAGTGAAATCGACCCGGTGCAGAACGCCGCGGTGGCCAAGGCGGTCACGCTCCCGGGCTTCCTCGAGACCACGGTGTGGTCCGGTCTGCCCGGCGGCTGCGGCAATCCCGCCACGGCAAACTCGGGCAACTGCTATCCGCCGGCGGTGAACTACACGCCGCTGTACTACCTCTTCAATGGCGTCGCGTTCGATAAGTCGAACTCCCCTGCCTCGCTCTTCCCAGTCTCGGCGGGCACCGCGACGGTGACACCGATCAGCGGCAACGTGCTGGTCCGCTTCGTCAATGCCGGCCTGCACATGCACATTCCATCCATCGTCGGAGCGCTGACCGGCGGATCGCTGACCACACCGGCGTTGAGCGGGTTCTCGCTCATCGCGGAAGACGGCAACCCGCTTCCAGGCATCACCCGGGTGCAAAATGAAGTGTTCATGGCCGCGGGCAAGACGTACGACGTGATGATCAATACCCCCGCCGCCGGTGGGACCGCGCTTCCGGTCTACGATCGGCAGCTGAGTCTCTCGAGCAATTCGACCACGCGCGACGCGGGCATGCTGGCCTACATCGGCATCAATGGCGCCGCGCTTCCGAGCGCCGCCACATTCGGCGCTGCGACGGCCGTCGCGGACAGCTATTTTGTGATCTCGGGCCAGACACTGGTTGTGTCGGATCCCGCCAAGGGCGTTATTGCCAACGACACCAACATTTCCGGTGTCCAGGTCACTGCGGGCACCGTTACGGGAGGCACGCTGACGCTCAACACGAATGGTACGTTCAGCTTTGCCGCCACCGCCAGCACAGGTGGCTTCTCCTATTGCGGCAACGGTGCGACTGTAGGAGCGGCCTGTACTACCGTAACTCTCAATGCCGCCCCGATCGAAGCGGGCAGCGGCATCACGGTGCCGGACAGCGCTTACACCTCAACCGTGTCCTCGCTACTGAGCGTCAAATCGCCGGGCATCTTGTCCGGCGCCAAGGACGCTTTGGGCTATCCGCTGACGGTTGACACGAGCACCGTCGCAAAGACCGGCGGGGCGGGCACGGTGTCCGTGGACGCTAGTGGAGCCTTCAATATTGCGGGCGCCGCGGCCGGAACCACCACCTTTACCTTCAAGGCGAAGAATTCACAGGGCACCGTGAGTTCTGCGGCCGCGACCGTGACCGTCACGTTCCCGGTGGCCAGCGGCCTTTCGGTTTCCGTCTTCGACGGTAAGGACAAGACGACCGCAGTGCCCGACTATCGCTGGATCATAGAAGAAGACCGCACCTTCTACGTCGATCCGACCAAGACCACCAACACGGGCACAACCGGCACGACGACCGAGCCGACATTCGGCACGAACTTCCACACCAGCTACATGCCGGTCGTGGCTGCGGGCTGTGTGGGGGCCATCTCCTGCGAGTCGGGCCAGACTGTCCTGGGCGTAGCGGCGGTGTGCGACGGCGCCAATGGCGTCTGCCGAACCACCGGCTCGCAGCAGACCGAGGTAAATCCCAGCGCGGTCGCCCTGGACCCGAACAAGCGCTACTACATTTCGATTCTTCCGGGCGACGGCGCGGTGCCGTTCGAGACCGGAAACGCGAGCCCCGGCCACGGCATGGGCGGCGCGCCCATTCCTTTTGCGTCGTGCACCATTACACCGCCTGCCACTTCTTGTACGGCCACCCGGGCACCCATTACGGTCCTGGTGCAGCCCACGCCGTTCCCGACGGCGGACCTTTCGGTGTTTGTATTCGAGGACGACCGGCCGCTTAACGGCGAGAACGACGCCGGTGGCGGCGCCATCGGCGGCGGCATCGACGGCCTCGCGGCCAACGAGCCGGGCCTGGGTCACTTCAACGTCATTCTTTTTGACGACGCGGGCGGCACGGGCGATGCGACCGGCCAGATGACCTACGACATGTTCAACCAGCCGCTGTCCAACAGCCTGGACGGCATGATTGATCCGCAAACACACCTGAATGCCTGCCCGATCACGCAGCAGGGAAATACCCAGCCCGCCACCGGAATCACGGGCATGATCGTGACCTGCCCGCGCTACGAATCCGACGGCGTCACCTTCTCCCCGATGGCGGGCCAGGCCCGCGTGGCCAACCTGATGCCGGGCCGGTACGGCGTGGTCGCCACCCCGGGCGCCGACCTCATCGCCAGGGGCGAGGAGTGGCTCCAGACCAATACGCTGGACGGCCAGAAGGCGCACGATTCCTTCCTGCGCATCGGTGAGCCGGCCTACTTCCAGGAATTCGGTCCGGCCGGGTACCACGTGTCCATCGGCTTTGCCAACCCGAAGATCATCAATGATCGCCTGCCGCTGGTCTGCGGCGGCGACTCAACCCTCGGGGTGACGACGACGCCCGTGCCTTGCAACAATACCTTGACCGGCCTGGTGTCGACGGAACGCATGAGCCGCACGCCCGATGAGCGGCTCTACGGCAGCGGCGACAACAGCAGCTTTGCCTTCACGCAGTGCTTCGTGAGCGTGGGCGATCCCGACGGTGCGGATTTCGCGTTCACCAAGTGCAACGCCGACGGGACCTTCTCGCTGCCGGGCCTGCCCGATGGCACGTGGCGAGTGACTGTGTTTGATCAATGGAACGACATGCTGGTGGACGGCCTGTCGACGCCCGTCGCACTGAGGGCCGGCGGCTCCGCCGCGACCACAAGCCTGGGTGAAATCGCCACGAACCAGTGGCAGGCGAATATCTACACCAGCAGCTTCATCGACACCAACAAGAACGGTGTGCGAGATGCAGGCGAACCCGGACTGACGCTGGTGCCGACGAACATCCGCTTCCGCGACGGCAGTTACTCGAACTTCAACAATACCGACCTGGCCGGCAATGCCGGCTTCAACGAGATATTCCCGCTGTTCAGCTGGTACGTGATCGAATCGGATTCGACCCGCTTCAAGAATACCGGTACCCACGTGGTGTACGACTCAGGCGGCCCGGCCGATGGCACGGCTCCCTGCGGCGTGACGGGGTATCCGCCCTGCGGCACGGCCAGCAATTTCGTGAACATGGCCAATACCGCGGAGCAGGTCCCAGTGCCCACCGCCTTGCGCGTGCCGGGCGCCTTCTACTGCGCCACTGCGGATTGCACTGACGCGCCAAGTCCCCTGTCGACGGGCGGCGCCGGTGGCTCCTCGGGCCGTGTCGATCCGCCCTGGGTCTTAAGCGAAGGCTGGCAGGGCTTCTCTGGCCAGAATTCGTTCCTCGAGTTCGGCAAGACGCCCTACTTGGCCGGCGAGAATGGCGGCATCAGGGGCGAGGTGATTTACGCCTCGACGCGGCCTTTCGACGACCCGCAGCTGCTGATCCATACCAGCTGGACGCCGGATGTACCGAACGTGACCATCAACCTGTACCAGGAAGGCACGGCGCCGGACGGCAGCCAGTCCCTCACCCTGGTCGACAGCACCAAGACCAGCAGCTGGGACGACTGGGCGCAGGGCTTCCGTTCTGACGGCAACCCGAACATGAACTGCCCGGGCCAGTCGACGGCGGACCTGTTCTATTTCACGCTGTACAACCAGCCGATGTACCTCGATGTCTACAACAACGGCGGTACGGCGGCGCACACCATACCGAACAACTCGCAGTACAAGTGCTTCGACGGCATGCACAACTGGAACCAGTTGCAGCCGGCGCCCTATGACGGCATGTACAACTTCCCCAGCGTGACGGCACGGGACCCGCTCAGCGGATTGCCCACCGCCACGAACTGCACGGTCTGCGCGGCCAATCCGTCGCTCGACGGCACGCAGATGCTGCCAAGCGGCAAGTATGTGGTCGAAATGGTCACACCGCCCGGCTATGAGCTGGTCAAGGAAGAGGACAAGAACATCCTCATCGGCGATAACTACATCGCGCCCGTGACGGTGCAGTTCCCGAACCTGGCCACGGCGGTCTACATCCTGCCTGACCAGGCTGAAGTGAGCGCCGCCTACAACGCCAACAACGCCCAGAATTCGACGAATGGGTTTGGACGCGCCCTTAACCTGTCGAGCCACGAAGGCGACACCGGCAGCGTCGAGACCTTCTGGCCCTGCGTGGGCGAGCAGCGCGTCGTTCCCGATTACATCAGCCTCTACCCGCAGTCGCTGGAAGTCGCGCCGTTTGCCGGTGCCACACGCCGTCTGTGCGATCGCAAGGAAGTGATCCTTGATGACCAGACTTCAGCGCTGGCCAAGTTCTGGATCTTCACCTCCGCCCACGTGGCCGCCCATTTCACGGGCGTCATCACGGACGATTTCACTTCGGAATTCGATCCGTTCTCGCCGCAGTTCGGTGAGAAGTTCTCGCCGCCGAACATGCCGGTCGCCATCAAGGACTGGAGCGGCACCGAGATCTCG
>DATFUG010000312.1:0-6204 GCA_035261025.1 Steroidobacteraceae bacterium
TCGCCCGCGGCCACGGCTTCGCCGGCGGACTTGCGCAGCTGGTCGTTGTAGCCGTAGAGACTGAGGTACCCCTCGCCGTGATCGACGATGGCGAGCAGCCCCAGGCCCGGGAGCCAGTCGGCGTAAATCACGCGGCCCGCCGCGATCGAGCGCACCGGCGCGCCCTGTTCGGCGGCGAGCACCATGCCCTGCCACTTCACGCCGCTTGCCCGCTCCTGTCCGTAGCTCGCGAGGGCCTGCCCGGCCAGCGGCCACTCGAGCTGGCCGCGCAGCCGGCCGAAATTGCTGGCGTTGTCCGGAACGGGCCCAGGGCGCGCGGCCCGTTGCAGCTCGCGCAGCAGCCGCTCGAGGCTCCCCTGTTGGCTGCGCAGGCGCGCCAGGCTCGCCGCGCGCGAGCGCGCTTCGCTCTGCAGGCTCGCGAGCGCACTCTGGCGTTGCGCCCGGCCGTTCTCCAGGCGCGCGAGCTGGCTCTGCCGGGCGTTGCGCAGCTCGATCAGGGCCGCTTCCTGCTTGCCGAGCTCGGCATCCAGTGCATCGATGCGCTCGACCTGCTGCGCGATCGTGTCGATCTGCGCGGCGCGGGCTCGCCCGAAGTAGCCGTAGTAGGCGTACAGCCGGGCGGCGGCGGCCGGATCGCGCTGGTTGAGCAGCAGCTGCAGCGGCTCGCTGCGGCCGATCAGGTAGGCCACCCGCAGCTGCGAGGCCAGCCCGGTGCGTTCGCGCGCCAGGGAAGCGTTCACCTTCTCGCGCTCGGCGGCCAGTGCCGCGCGGCGCGAAGTGTGGAGCGATTCCTGCGCGAGCACGCCCTCCAGGTCGTGGCGCGTCGCGGCCACCGCCACCTCGGCGTCCCGCAGGTTGTGCGCCAGGCGGTCGCGCTCGATGGCATCGCGGCCGACTTCCTGGCTGACGCGCTCGATGCGCTGCTGCAGCGCTCGCAGCTGCGCCTGCGTCTCAGCGCTGCTCGCGGCGAGGGCGCGTCCGCCCGCCAGCCAGGAGGCCAGCAGCAGCAGAAATCCAGCTCGGGCGGTAGGCATGGGGAAAAGTTTAACCGAGCGAGGCTATAATGCGCGGCTCCGTTGCTCGCCGGATTGACCATGCAGCGCCTGCTCGAATATGCCACCCGACATCTGGGCCTGACCGTGCTCGCCCTGGGCGCCGCCCTGCTGGTGCTGGTCTATGAACTGCGGGAGCGTGCCCGCGCGGCCGGCGCCGTCAGTCCGCAGGATGCGGTGCGGCTGATGAACCAGGGCGCGACGCTCCTGGACCTGCGCAGCGCCGAGGCCTTTGGCGCCGGCCACATCCGCGGCGCGCGCAATCTCCCGCCCGAGCGCCTCGCCGACGCCATCGATGGCATGAAGCGCCTGAAGGACCGGACCGTCATCGTCTACTGCGAGCGCGGCGTATCCGCCGCCGGCGCCCTGCGAGCGCTGCAGCAGCAGGGATTCAGCCAGGTCTTCAGCCTGCGCGGTGGGCTGAATGCCTGGCGGGCGGAGCATCTGCCCGTGGCCCGCGACTAGGCGGGACACGTTCGAGCACATGACGGCGCCGCTGATCGAAATGTATACCACCTCCTGGTGTCCTTACTGCACGCGGGCGAAGCACCTGCTGGAGCGTAAGGGCGCAAGCTTCGAGGAAATCAGCATCGAGGACTATCCCGAGCGCCGCGCCGAGATGATTCAACGGAGCGGGCGGCGCACGGTGCCGCAGATTTTCATTGACGGCCACCCGATCGGCGGCTCCGATGAACTGGCCGCGCTCGAAGAGGCCGGCGCCCTCGACTCGCTCCTCTCGCCCGCGCCGGCGGCGGTGCAATGATCATTCCCGGAACGTTGAACGCATAGGAAACTTAAGCATGGCAATACAATCAGAACCCACCCCGACCGCGGCGGGCACGCCTCCAACCGCACAACTGGCGCTGCAGGCCGTCTACCTGAAGGATTGTTCCTTCGAAGCGCCCCAGGGGCCCCGCGTCACGACCGACTGGAACCCGCAGATCGGCCTCGATCTGAACACCGCGGTCAACGTCATCGAGGGGGACCTGCGCGAGGTGCTGCTCACGGTGACCGTGTCGGCCAAGCACGGCGAGCAGACCGCCTTCCTGGTCGAGGTGAAGCAGGCCGGCGCTTTCCTGATGCAGAATCTCTCGAACGAGGAATTCCGCCGTGCCGCGGGCGTGATCTGCCCGGGCGTGCTGTTTCCGTATGCGCGCGCGGTCGTCTCGAGCCTGGTCGGACACGGCGGCTTTCCGCAGCTCCTGCTGCCGCCGGTGAATTTCGAGGCGCTGTTTGCCGCCAACAATCCGGGAACCCCCAGCGCCGCGCAGAACTGAAGTGAATGCGGAGCTGCCCTCGCGGATGGCGGTGCTCGGCGCGGGTTCCTGGGGCACGGCCCTGGCGATCCAGTGGGCGCGCGCCGGACATGCCGTGCGCCTTTGGGCCCGCGATGCGCAGCTGCGCGCCGACATGGCCCGCTCGCGGGTCAACCCGCGCTACCTGCCTCGCTCCCCGTTCCCCGAGACGCTGCAGATTCCCGCCGATCTGCCCGCCGCGCTGGCCGGCGCCGACGATGTGCTCATCGCAGTGCCGAGCCACGCCTTCCGCGAACTGCTGGGCGAGCTGCGCGACAAGCTCGCGGCCGGGCAGCGGCTGTGCTGGGCCACCAAGGGATTCGAGGTCAATACCGGACGCCTGCCCTATGAAGTCGCGCAGGAGGTGCTGGGCACCCGCCGCCTCACGGCCGTGCTCTCGGGTCCCACCTTCGCCGCCGAGGTGGGCGCCGGATTGCCGAGCGCCATGACCATCGCCTCGCGGGATGCGGACTATGCGGCCCTGCTCGCGCATGATATCTCGACGGCCAATTTTCGGGCCTACACCTCCACCGACATCGTCGGCGTCGAGGTGGGCGGCGCGGTCAAGAACGTGCTGGCGATCGGCGCCGGACTGTCCGACGGCTTAGGCTTCGGCGCCAATTCGCGCATTGCGCTCATCACGCGCGGCCTGCTCGAGATGATGCGGCTCGGCGTCAGCCTCGGCGCGCAGCGCGAAACCTTCATGGGGCTCGCCGGCCTCGGCGACCTGGTGCTCACCTGCACCGATGATCAGTCGCGCAACCGCCGCTTCGGCCTGCTGCTGGCCCGCGGCCGCGACGCCGCCGCCGCGCTCGCCGAAATCGGCCAGGTGGTCGAAGGCTATGTGGCGGCCCGCGCGCTGCGGCAGGTGGCGCAGCGCAAAGGCGTTTCGATGCCGATCTGCGAAGGCATCTACGGCGTGCTGTATGACGGCCTGGCCGCCGACGAGGTGGTGCGCGGGCTGATGATGCGGCCGATCAAGGCCGAGTTCGACGAGGCGGGGGTCTAGCCGCGGTCAGCCGCCGCTAGCGAAACCTCTGCTGGCGCCAGGCCTCGTAGACGACCAGCGCCACGGCATTGGACAGGTTGAGGCTCCGGTTGTTCGGGCGCATCGGGATGCCGAGGATGTTCCCGGGCGCCACCAGCCCAAGCGCCGCGGTCGACATTCCGCGGGTTTCAGGGCCGAACAGCAGCGCATCCCCGCTCCGGAAGGGCGCCTCGCTGTAGGGACGCGACCCGCCGGTCTCGATCGCGTACACCGAAGCGTCCGCCAGCGCGCGCAGGCACTCCTCCAGCGCTGGGTGTACGGTCACCTGCGCCAGGTCGGCATAGTCGAGGCCGGCGCGGCGCAGCTGCGGCTGCGTAAGCTCAAAGCCGAGCGGTTCGATGAGGTGCAGGTGCGATCCGGTGTTGGCGCACAGGCGGATGATATTGCCGGTGTTCCCGGGGATTTCCGGCTCCAGAAGAATGACGTTAAACACGGGCGTTTTTCAGGCGATAATCGCCGGCCATGAACGCCTCGCCCGCCCTGTCCGCCACGCCCCACACGCCGCCGGCCGCCTCGCTGGCGCTGCGCTTTTGCGGGATGGAGCTGGCCAGCCCGATCGTGCTGCTGTCCGGCTGTGTCGGCTTCGGCGAGGAATACACCCGCGTGGCGGGCTTCTCCAACCGCGACGTGGGCGCGATCGTGCTCAAGGGCACCACCGGGAGCGCGCGGCTCGGCAATCCGCCGCATCGGGTGGCCGAAACGTACGAGGGCATGCTCAATGCCATCGGTCTGCAGAATCCGGGCGTTGACGCCGTGGTGCGCACGATCCTGCCGGCGCTCGATTTCACCGAGACGCGCTTCATCGCCAACGCCTGCGGCTCGACCGTCGAGGAATACGTCGAGGTGACGCGGCGGTTCGAGGACTCGCCGATCGATGCGATCGAAATCAACATATCCTGTCCCAACATCAAGGAAGGCGGCGTGCAGTTCGGCAATGTACCGGAGATGTCCGCGCGCGTCGTGGCCGCCTGCCGCGCCGTCACGGGAAAGCCGCTGATCACCAAGATGTCGCCCAACCAGGCTGACATCAGGGAGAACGCGCGCTTGTGCATCGAGGCCGGGACGGATGCCTTCGCCGTGATCAACACGGTGACCGGCATGGCGATCGATGTGCGCACCCGCCGGCCGGTGATCGGCAACATGCAGGGCGGATTGTCGGGGCCGGCGATCAAGCCGATCGCGCTGCTCAAGGTGCGCGAAGTCTACGAGGTCGCCGGGCCGCGCGGGATTCCGATCATCGGCCAGGGCGGTATCGTCAGCGCCAGCGATGCGCTCGAGTTCCTGATCGCCGGGGCCACGGCGATCGGCGTAGGCACGGCGCTGTTCTACGATCCGCTGATCTGCCCGCGCATCAACTCAGGGATTGCGGACTATCTGGCCGCGAACGGCTTCGCCAACGTGGGCCAGCTCGTCGGTACACTGAAGGAGGCCAGCCTATGAGCGTCAGCGAAGAACTGGAACGCCTGCAGGCGCTGCGTGAGCGCGGTGCCCTGAGCGAGGCGGAATATGCGCAGGCCAAGGCCCACGTGCTGGGCGGCGCGCCGGCCGGCGCCGGAGGCGCGGCGGGCGCAGCGGGTGCGCACAACAATTTCCTGCATCGGCTGACCCGCTCGGCGACCGACCGCGTGATCGGCGGCGTCTGCGGGGGCCTCGGGGCGCACACGGGCCTGCCCTCCTGGGCGTGGCGCGTGATCTTCTGCGCCACCGTGTTCTATTTCGGCATCGGGCTGATCTTTTACCTGCTGCTGTGGATCTTCATCCCCGCCGGGACCGAAGCTGCGGCGCCGCCCGCGGCGCGCTCACCCTAGCGCCTTAGTCCGGATCCTCCGCGCCCTCCATTCCGAGCTCCCGGAGCTTGCGCGTCAGCGTGTTGCGGCCCCAGCCGAGGAGGCGCGCCGCTTCCTGGCGGTGGCCCTGCGTGGCCTTGAGCGCGACGCGCAGCAGCGTGCGCTCGAACGCGGGCAGCGCCACGTCCAGCAGCGGCTGGCCGGCCGTCGGCGCGATCTGCGCCTCGGCCCACTCCGCCAGGGCCGCCGTCCACTCAGCACCCGCCGTGCCCGCGCTCGCCGCGCCGATAATCGCGGCGGGCAGGTCGGCGACGCGAATCTCCTTGCCCGGCGCCAGTGCCGTGGCGCGCCGGCAGAAATTCACCAGCTCGCGGACGTTGCCCGGCCACGGGTAGCTCCCGAGCCGCTCGCCCGCCTCTGCGGTCAGCGCCTTGGGCTCGACGCCGAGCTCCCGCGCGGCGACCTGCAGGTAGTGGCGCAGCAGCTCGGGGATGTCCGCGCGCCGCTCGCGGAGCGGCGGCAGTTCGATGCGGATCACGTTCAGGCGGTGATACAGATCGACGCGGAACTGTCCGCTGCGTGAGCGCTCCTCGAGGTTCTGGTGCGTGGCGGCGATCACGCGCACGTCGACGCGGATCGGGGACTGCCCGCCGACCCGGTAGAACTCACCCTCGGCCAGCACCCGCAGCAGGCGCGTCTGGAGGGGCGGGGACATGTCGCCGATCTCGTCCAGGAAGAGCGACCCGCCGTCGGCCTGTTCGAAGCGCCCGCGCCGCAGGCTGTCGGCACCCGTGAACGAACCCTTCTCGTGACCGAACAACTCGGACTCGAGCAGCTCCGTCGGGATCGCCGAGGTGTTGAGCGCGATGAAGGGCTTGCCCGCGCGCGGACTGTGTTCGTGCAGCGCGCGCGCCACGAGCTCCTTGCCGGTCCCCGACTCGCCGGTGATCAGCACGTTGACGCTCGAGCGCGCCAGCCGGCCGATGGCGCGAAACACCTGCTGCATGGCCGGCGCGCGTCCC
>DATFUG010000313.1:0-14943 GCA_035261025.1 Steroidobacteraceae bacterium
CGCCGTGTTCGCCGATGTCGTCAGCCGGCGCTTTGGCGATCGGGTGCGCCACTGGATCACGCACAACGAGCCCTGGTGCAGCGCCTTTATCGGTTGCTACGAAGGCGTGCACGCGCCCGGACTGCGCGACTGGCGCGCGGCGCTGCAGGCCTGCCACCACCTGCTGCTCTCCCACGGTCGTGCCGTCGGCGTGCTGCGTGCCAACAGGAGCGATGCGCGGGTGGGCATCGCCCTGAGCCTCCACCCGAACACCAGTGCGAGCGATTCCGCCGCGGACATTGCCGCCATGCGCCGCTACGACGGCCTGCGCAACCGCTGGTTCCTCGACCCGTTGTACGGGCGTGGATACCCCGCGGATATCTGGGCGCTGTGCGGCGCCGATGCGCCGCAGGTCGCGTCCGATGACCTGGCCACGATTGCCGCAGCCACCGATTTTCTCGGCGTCAACTACTACTTTCCCGAGACCGTGGCCCACGCGCCCCAGGACGGACCGCTGTCGGCGCGTGTCGTCGTGACACCGGGCGTGGAGCGTACCGACCTGGGATGGGAAGTGTCCCCCGATGGCCTGCTGGTGCTGCTCGAGCGCCTGCGGCGCGAGTACGGAGTGCCTGAGATCTACATCACGGAGAACGGCAGCAGCTACGAAGATCACCTGGCGCCCGACGGCTCGATTGCCGACGCGCAGCGCTGCCGCTACCTGCAGCACCACCTGCTGGCGGTGCGCGAGGCGATTGCGCGCGGTGCGCCCGTGAAGGGCTATTTCGCCTGGACGCTCATGGACAATTTCGAATGGGCCGAGGGCTACACGCGCCGCTTCGGCCTGGTGCACGTGGACTTCGACACGCAACGGCGGCAGTTGAAGCATAGCGGCGCGTGGTATCGGGATTTCCTGCGGGGATGAGCATGATCAAAGTGGCTGCGACCTTGCGGATCTGGATGGCCTGCGCCGGCGCGGGCTTGTTGGCGCTGGGCGCCCCGGCAGCGACGCCCGATCCGGCGGTGCATCCGCAGCTGTGGCCGGAGGCGCGCAGCCGCGGTCTCATCGATGCGGCCACCGAAGCGCGCATCGGCGAGCTGCTGGCGCGCATGAGTGTGGAAGAAAAGGTAGGCCAGATCATTCAGACCGACATCGGGGCGATCACGCCCGATGATCTGCGCCGCTACCCGCTGGGCTCGATCCTCGCGGGCGGCGATTCAGGGCCGGAGGGGAACGATCGCGCGCCCACCGAGGCCTGGGTGCGCCTCACGCATGAGTATCACGCCGTAGCGCTCGAACCGCGCGACGGCCACGAACCGATTCCGCTGTTGTTCGGCATCGATGCCGTACACGGACACAGCAACATGGTCGGAACCGTCCTGTATCCGCACAATATCGGCCTGGGCGCGGCGCACGATGCTGAGCTGGTGCGGCGCATTGGCACGGCCACCGCCGAGGAAATTGCGGCCACGGGCATCGATTGGACTTTCGCCCCGACGCTGGCCGTCCCTCAGGATGTGCGCTGGGGCCGCAGCTACGAAGGTTTTTCCCAGGATCCGGCCCTGGTGCGCGAGTATGCCCGGGCCGCAGTCGAGGGACTGCAGGGTCCGGCCGATCTCGCCGACAAGCTGCAGGCCGGACGAGTGGCGGCCACGGCCAAGCATTTTCTGGGCGATGGCGGCACCCGCGACGGCGTGGATCAGGGCGACACGCGGGTCAGCGAGAAGGAGCTGATCAGGCTTCACGCCCAGGGCTACGTCAGTGCGATCGATGCGGGGGTACTGACGGTGATGGCCTCCTATTCGAGCTGGAACGGCCACAAGATGCACGGCAACCGCTCGCTCCTCACGGACGTGCTCAAGGGACGGATGGGATTTGCGGGCTTCGTGATCGGCGATTGGAACGCTCACAGGCAGCTGCCTGGCTGCACCGCCGAGCACTGCCCCGCGGCTATCAACGCGGGCGTCGACATGTTCATGGCCGCCGACCATTGGCAGGGGCTGTACCACAACACGCTCGCCGACGCGCGCTCTGGGGTCATACCTTCGGCGCGGCTCGATGATGCCGTGCGCCGGATCCTGCGCGTGAAATTCCGGCTGGGGCTGTTCGAGGCGGCGCGGCCCTACGAGGGACGGCTGGAATTGCTCGGTTCGCCCGCGCACCGCGGGCTGGCGCGCGAAGCGGTGCGAAAATCACTGGTGCTGCTCAAGAATCGCGGCGCACTGCCCATCCGTGCCTCGGCACGCGTGCTGGTGACGGGACCGGGTGCGGACAATATTCCGATGCAATGCGGCGGCTGGTCGGTCACCTGGCAGGGAAGCAATACCAGCAACGCGGACTTCCCCGGCGCGCAATCCGTCAAGTCGGCGCTGGCGCAGGCGCTCAGCGCGGCCGGTGGCCGGCTGGTCGATGGCTCGGATCTGTCGGGACCTGACCGGCCGGATGTAGCGGTCATTGTCTATGGCGAGCAGCCGTACGCCGAGATGTTCGGCGATATCCAGTTCCCGGTCTACAACTCGAGTCAGAGTCTCCGCCAGTTGCGCGAGCTGCACAGTGCCGGCATTCCGACCGTCAGTGTCTTTCTGTCCGGGCGCCCGCTGTGGGTGCGCCCGGAGGTCGACGCCAGCGATGCCTTTGTGACCGCCTGGCTCCCGGGTACCGAGGCGGGGGGCATCGCCGATGTGCTGATCGGCGATGCGGCCGGCAAAGCGCGTTACGATTTCACCGGCCGGCTGTCGTTTCGCTGGCCCAACGGGCCGCATCCGACTGCCACGGACCTGGCTGACAAGGGTTCGCAAACCTGGCCGATCGGATCGGGACTGAGTTACGCGCCACCGCCATAGGTCTGCGCGGCCGCGCACCGCTCAGCCGATCCAGACCCTCGCATTGCGGAACATCCGCATCCAGCCGCTATCCTCGCCGGCATCCGCGGGGGCCCAGGAATTCTGCACGCTGCGGAACACCCGCTCGGGATGCGGCATCATGATCGTCACGCGTCCGTCCGGCGTGGTGAGGGCGGCGATGCCCGCGGGGCTGCCATTCGGATTGGCCGGGTAGAGTCGCGCGGCATTGCCACGCCCGTCGCTGTGCCGCAGGGCCAGCAGCTGCTGCCGGGTGCAGGCCTGCTGATCGGCGTCGCTCGTGAACACCGCGCGCCCTTCGCCGTGTGACACGGCAATCGGCAGCACCGAACCCTGCATCCCGGCGAACAGCACCGAGGGCGAGTCGAGAATCTCGACCAGACCCAGGCGTGCTTCAAACTGCTCGCTGCGGTTGCGCAGGAACCGGGGCCAGGCCTGCGCGCCGGGGATCAGCTCACGGAGCAGCGCCAGCATCTGGCAGCCGTTGCACACGCCGAGCGTGAAGGTATCGGTGCGCGCGAAGAATTCGGCAAAAGTCTGCCGCGTCGGCTCATGAAACAGGATGGATTGCGCCCAGCCACCCCCGGCCCCGAGCACGTCGCCATAGGAAAAGCCGCCGCAGGCGATCAGGCCGCGAAACCCGTCCAGTCCCTGCCGGCCGCTCAACAGGTCGCTCATGTGGACGTCGTGCGGTTCAAAGCCGGCGCGCGCCAGCGCCGCAGCCATCTCCACCTGGCTGTTCACCCCCTGCTCGCGCAGCACGGCAATCGGCGGCCGTGCGCCGCGGGTAACGAACGGCGCCGCGAGGTCCTGCTGCGGATCAAAGCTCAGCTGCCAGCGCAGGCCCGGCGCGGTGCTGTCGAGCGCGGCGGCGTTTTCCTCGTCGGCGCAATCGGGGTCATCACGCAAGCGACGCATCTGCCACGAGGTCTCGGACCAGGCGCGGCGCAGTTCCGCCCAGGGCTCATCGAGTGTCTCCTCGCCCACGGTGACGCGCAGCCGCAAGTCGGCCAGGGGGCGGCCTATGGCGCGGCTGCACTCCAGCAGCTCCTGGGCGGCGAGCTCCTGCCAGACTTCCCGCAGCGCGGAAGTGGCGACCTGCAGCACCGCGCCGCACTCTTCGCTGAACAGCTGCGCCAGCGCGGAGCCGCGCTGGGGATCGAGCGTGATCTCCAGTCCGCAGTGACTTGCGAAGGCCATTTCAGCCAGCGTTACGGCGAGGCCGCCGTCGGCGCGATCGTGGTAGGCCAGTACCAGCGAGCGGGCACGCAGGGCCGTGAGGGCGGCGGCAAAGCGGCGCAGCAACGCAGCACTTTTCATGTCCGCGGGCGGCCCTCCCTGGGCGCTGTACACCTGTGCCAGCGCCGAGGCACCCAGATGGTTGCGTCCCTCCCCCAGATCGATGAGCAGCAGCGTGGTTGGTCCGCCGTCGAGACGCAGTTGCGGAGTAAGCGTGCGGCGGACGTCGCTCACGGGCGCAAATGCGGACACCACCAGCGAGAGCGGCGCGACCACCGCGAGCGTCTGCTCGCCCTCGCGCCACACCGTCTTCATCGACAGGGAATCCTTGCCCACCGGGACGGCAATGCCGAGTTCGGGGCAGAACTCTTCTCCCACCGCACGCACTGCCGCATACAGCGCGGCATCCTCGCCCGGCTCACCACAGGCCGCCATCCAGTTGGCCGACAGCCGGATATCTCCCAGTGCGGCAACGTCCGCGGCGAGCAGGTTGGTCACCGCTTCGGCCACCGCCAGGCGCGCCGAGGCGGCCGGGTCCAGCAGCGCCACGGGCGCGCGCTCACCGATGGCCATTGCCTCTCCGCGATAGTGCTGGTAATCGCTGATCGTGACGCCGGCATCCGCTACGGGCACTTGCCAGGGACCGACGAAGGGATCACGGCTGACGAGACCGCCGACCGTGCGGTCGGCGATGGTAATGAGAAAGGTCTTGTCGGCGACCGCCGGCAGGCGCAGCACCCGGTACAGTGCTTCGCGCAGATTCACCTGCGCGAATTCCTCGCGCAGCGCCACCGGCGCCGGCACGCTCGCCACTTCGCGCCGCATGCGCGGGGGCTTGCCCAGCAGCGCCGCCACCGGCATATGCACCGGATCCCCGCCCAGGAGCGAATCGCTCACGATGAGCTCGCCGTCCGCGGTGGTGACGCCGATGACGGCATAGGGACAGCGCTCGCGCTGCGCCAGGGCCGCAAAATCGGTGACTGCCTCGGGTCGGATGACCAGCAGGTAGCGCTCCTGCGCCTCGTTGCACCAGATTTCCAGGGGAGACATGCCAGGCTCCGCGCTCGGCACGTCGCGCAGATTGATGCGCGCGCCGCGGGCACTGTGCGCGACGGCCTCGGGCACGGCATTGGCGAGTCCGCCGGCGCCCACGTCATGGATGAGTTCAATGGGATTGGCGGCGCCCAGCGCGCAGCAGGCGTCAATGACCTGCTGCGCCCGCCGCTGCATCTCCGGATTTCCGCGCTGCACCGAGGCGAAATCGAGCGCCTCGCTGCTGGTACCGCTCCCGAGCGAGGACGCGGCGCCGCCACCCAGGCCGATAAGCATCCCGGGTCCGCCCAGCACCACCAGATTCGCGCCTACCGGGACTTCGCCCTTCTCGACGTGCATCCGGCGAATATTGCCGAGGCCACCGGCCAGCATGATGGGTTTGTGATAACCGCGCGCGCGCCCGGGTGGATCGCCTGGCCGCTGCTCCTCGAAGGTGCGGAAATACCCGCAGATGCCCGGACGGCCGAATTCATTGTTGAACGCCGCCGCGCCGATCGGGCCCTCGAGCATGATTTCAACCGCTGAGGCGATGCGGGCGGGCGCACCGAGGGTGTGCTCCCAGGGCTGCAGGTATCCGGGCAGGCGCAGATTGGAAACCGAGAATCCCACCAGCCCCGCTTTAGGCTTGGCGCCGAGGCCCGTGGCCCCTTCGTCGCGGATTTCCCCGCCCGCGCCAGTCGCCGCACCGGGAAAGGGCGCGATGGCGGTGGGGTGGTTGTGCGTCTCCACCTTGATGACAATGTCGACCGGTTCCTCGTGCGCGGCGTACACATGGCTGCGCGGGTCGGGAAAATAACGCGCGCCGGGCGGGCCCTGCAGCACCGCGGCATTGTCCCGATAGGCGGACAGTATCCCCTGCGACGCGAGCGCGTGAGTGTTGCGGATCATCCCGAACAGCGTCCGGGGCTGCGATACCCCGTCGATGACGAAGTCCGCATTGAAGATCTTGTGGCGGCAATGCTCGGAATTCGCCTGCGCGAACATCATCAGCTCAACGTCGGTGGGATCGCGCCCCAGGCGCGTGAAGGTCTCCAGCAGGTAGTCGATCTCATCGGGGGCCAGGGCGAGGGACAGCTGTTCGTTGGCGGCGGCCAGCGCGGCCCGGCCGCCGGCCAGCGCGATGTGCGCCAGCGGGCGCGGTGCAGCGGCGGCGAACAGCGTGGCCGCCAATGCATCGGCCGGCACGATGGCCTCGGTCATGCGATCGTGCAGCAACGCCCCAAGCGCGGCGGGCGGCACATCCGGGGCTCCGTCAATGCGATACTGGATACCGCGTTCGATGCGCCGCACGAAATCCAGGCCGCAGACCAGGGCGATGTCGGTGGCCTTGCTCGACCAGGGCGAGATCGTGCCGGGTCGCGGCACGACCAGCAGCGAGTGCTGCGGGTCGAACGGGGTGGCCCTGGCCTCCAGCCCCAGGAGCGACTCCAGCCGTATACGCTGCTCGGCATCTGGAGGCGTCTGGCAATCGATGAAATACAGGTAGCGCGCGTGCACGGCGATGAGCGTGCTGTCGATGGCACGCAGCCGCTCCAGCTGGCGTGCGCGCCTGAACGCCGAACCGACCGGCGCTCCCGGCAGTATCAGCACCGGCTACTTCTTCGGGCCGGCATCGCCGACCGGGGGCGAAAACAGAGGCGTCGGAAACGCCGTGACGTTGCCTCCTTCGAGTGCCACGATCTTGCTGACGCCCTGCTTGCGCACCTCGTCGATGCGCAGCACCGCCTGCACGGGCAGAAAACTACGCTTGACCCCGGCAAATTCCGTCTTCACCCGCTCCTCGCCCGGATCCAGGACCACACCGCTCCGTTCCCCAAATACCAGCTCCTCGATCTCAACGAACCCGAGCAGGCTTCCGTGGCTGACCTTGCGCGCGTACACCTCGTAAACCTTGCCCTGGTTCACGAACATAATCTTGAAGATGTGACTGGATGCCATCTGTATCATGTGGACGAGACCCGCCTGGTCCCGCCCGCCTATTATATTCGGTCAACAACCCTTATGCCTGCGCTCCGGACTCGCACTATTGGAAGAAGAGGAATCGCCCGATGGCGTTGCGACTGACCATTATCAGCGAGCAGGCCGCAGAATTGGGTGAACAGGCCAGCGTCGTGTTCGAAAAGGACGGCGGTACGATCGGCAGGGCCGGCAACAACCGCTGGGTGCTGCCTGACCGGATGCGCTACATCTCCTCCCACCATGCCCGCATCAGCTTCCGCAACGGCGGCTTCATCGTCGAGGACACGAGCACCAACGGCCTGTTCCTGAATGACGAAATAGAGCCCGTCGGCCGGCTCGGGCCACAGCCACTGCGTCCGGGCGACCGGTTGCGGCTCGGCGCCTACCAGATCCTCGTGCGCGACAACGATGTGGCGGCAGCCGAGGCCAGCGGCATCGTTGCCTACCATGCTTCAAACGGTGGCGCCGCCGCCCCGGATTCCGACGACGACATTGGGGTCGCTCTCAATATCAACGAACTGCTGCTGACCGATCCCGATGCGAGCGCCGCGCGGCGCGCCTTCGATCCCTGGGGTAACCCGGTCGGCGATTCGGCGCTGCTGCAATTTGACATCGCGCAGAAGACCGGGTCCCGCGAGGTCCGACCGGTAGTGCCGCCTCCCGCACCTGCGGCAGAGCCCGCGCCTGCGCCGGCCGCACCACCGCCCCGCAACAAGAACGTTGCTGCGCCGGCCTCGGCCGGACAGGCCGCGCTCGAAGCCTTCTGCCGCGGCGCCGGATTGACAAACCGGTCACTGAACGCTGAAGGCCAGGATCGCCTGCTGCGCCTCGCGGGACTCCTGCTGCGCGAAACCCTGGTCGGCATCAAGGAACTGGCGCGCACGCAGCGCGAGATCCGCCAGGGCGCTGGGTTGCACGCCAGCGGCGACGATCCGGAACGCCTGGCGCTGCAGAACCTGCCGGTGGAAGAACTGCTGGTACGCCTGCTGTTCGACCACGAACAGCAGCAGCTCGACGCCGTGCAGTGGATGCGGGAGCTCTTTGCCCTCGCCATCCGCCACGATGCCGCCCTGATGCGCGCGCTGCGCCCGGCACTCACCGAGTTTACGCAGCGGCTCGATCCGGCGCTGCTCAGTCCCGGCAGCGCCGGCGCGGAGCGCTTTCACAGCATCACCGAAGCGCAGGGCGATCGCCTGCCGCACCTGTTCCGGGAAGCGCTGGCGCGCAGCTTTAACGTTGAGATCGAGGGGCCGGGAACAGGCTGAGGTGGCGGGCGGTCCCCGGTACTCGCCTCATAACAGCGGCAATTCAAGGTCTTGCGAGTAGCTGTACTGGGGGCGGCTATTCGGCCCAGCTGAGCGGGCGAGCCGCGGACCATTGCGATTCAGCATCACCACAAGCCCAACGACGGCTCAGCGCCGCGCGCGCGACGTTCGACTCTCCAAAGCCGTGCGCGAATCAATGGCGGTTGTCATCTGAGTTTCATATCCAATGATGATCATGGGTGTGCGCGCTGAGGCGTGCCGACTTGAATGTCCACGAAGTACGGAGGCTCACCACCATGATGCAATTGCAGCTCACACGCGCAGTGGCGCTCGCCACTGCAATCGCCGCGGTATTCGCGGGCGCCGCAGTCCGTGCCGACGAGGATCGGCGTGGCGGCAACGGTCACGCTGTCAAACACGTCCTGCTCATATCAGTCGACGGCCTGCACCAGGCGGATCTCGACTACTACGTCAACAGCCACCCGGATTCGACTCTGGCGAAACTTGTTGATGGCGGCGCGTCCTTCTCCAACGCCCGCACGCCATTTCCGTCCGACTCATTTCCTGGGCTCACCGCGCAAGTCACGGGCGGCAACCCGAAGAGCACCGGCGTGTACTACGACGACAGCTGGAACCGCGCGCTACTCGCTCCCGGCACGATCGACTGCAAGAATACCGCGCCTGGTACTGAGGTCACCTACTTCGAGGCGCTCGACCTCAATCCTCTCGCGGTCGATGCGGGCTATGGCGTGGGCGACATCAGCACTGCGGCGGCCATCCAGAGCAATATCTACAGGCTTTCCGGCCGCGCGACCGATCTGATCGATGCCGCAAAACTGCCGATCGAACCGACAACCTGCAGGGGCGTATACCCGCACTCCTATCTGCGCGTAAACACGGTTTTCGAGGTCGCGAAGGTTCACGGCCTGCATACGGCATGGTCAGACAAACACGCCGCCTATGATCTTGTGAACGGCCCCAGTGGCAAGGGCGTGGATGACCTCTTTGCCCCGGAAATAAACAGCGCCGTACCGGCGGATCTGGTCGCCGACGGCGCGCCGGACGACGACTTTACGAAGGGAAACCTGAACACGCAGTTCTACGATTCTTTGAAGGTTCGGGCAGTTCTCAACTGGGCGGCCGGAAAGAACCACGACGGCAGCCCCAACGCGGCCGGCATACCAGCGATCTTCGGCATGAATTTCCAGACGGTTTCGACCGCGCAAAAGCTCAACAAGTCGCACTACGTGGGCGACCAGGGCCTAAGCGGGCTCGGCGGGTACAGGAGCGGCGGCACGCTTCCAGGTCCTGTGGTGAGCGGTGCGCTGGATTTCATCGACGCTTCGATGCAGCAGATTGTTCAGGCGATTGACCTGCACGACACAGTGGTGATCCTGTCGGCGAAGCACGGCCAGTCACCGCTCGACCGTGCTGTGCTGAGGCTGATAGATGATGGCGAAGTAACGGGGGCGCTCAATTCCGCCTGGACGCAGCTGACCGGTTCGAGTACTCCGTTGGTCGCATTCTCCATCTGCGACGATGCCATGCTGCTATGGCTTGCGGACAGCTCGCAGCAGGCGACTGAATTCGCAGAAGAGTTCCTGTGGGGCTACCAACCGTTGCAGGCCGGAGGATCAAATCCAGACGGCAGCTTCCACGACTTCAGCGGGACGGTGCCTCATTCCGGGCTGCGGAAAATCTATGCGGGCAGGGACGCCGCCAAGCTGATCGGCGTCTCACCACACGATGCTCGCGTACCGGATCTGATTGGCATCGCCGCGGTCGGTACCGTCTACTCCAGCCCGACGAAGATCAAGAAGATTTCCGAACATGGAGGCAACGCCGAGCAGGATCGGCATGTACCGATCGTCGTCTGGGGCGCGGGTATAAAACCTGAGCGTTCGAATGATTACGTCGAGACGACCCAGATTGCACCCACGATCCTGAGGCTGCTCGGCCTGCCCGCCGGAGAGCTGAAGGCCGTCCGAGAGGAAGGCACCGAAGCCCTGCCGGTCGTTCGCTAGCTGTCGGCATACTGCGCGGCGGTTGATTGCACAGGCGGCGGATCGCCTACGGATCCGCCGCCGCTCGGGGGCCTTCAAAATATCGGTCTCAGTATTCCCTGATCGCATCCCTCAGTACGGCGGCGATCTGGTCGATTTCGGCACGCGTCGCGATGAGCGCCGGCGCGACGATAGCAACATCCCCGGTCGCCTTCACGTGCAGGCCGCGATCAAAGAGTTTGCCCTGCAGATCGCTCCCGCGCTGTCCGGGAGCCTTGCCGGGCTTCAGTTCAACGCCGGCCAGCATGCCGAAACCGCGCACGTCGCCCACCGCGGCGAGATCCTGCAGGCCGAACATCGCCTCCTGGAAGTACGGGGCCAGCTCCCGCCCCCGGGCAAACAACCGCTCCGTCTCGTAAATCTTCAACGTGGCGAGGCCGGCGGCGCAGGCCGCCGGATGCGCCGAAAACGTGTAGCCGTGGAAAAATTCCGTGGCGCCGTCCGGCGCCGCATCGACGATGGTGCGATAGATGCTGTCGCGCACGGCGACGGCTCCCAGGGGTTGGGCGCCGTTGGTGAGCGCCTTTGCCATCGTCATGATATCCGGCGTCACGCCAAAGGTGCCGGCCGCAAAGGCATCCCCCGTCCGGCCAAATCCGCAGATCACTTCGTCGAACACCAGCAGGATCCCGTAGCGATCGCAGATCTCCCGGATCCTTTCGAGGTATCCGCGCGGCGGCACGATCACGCCGGTCGAACCTGCAATGGGCTCCACGAAAACAGCGGCGATGCGCTGTTCACCGACGAGCTGCACGAAGCGCAACAGATCATCGGCGAGTTCCACGCCGTGCTCGCCCATGCCCCGGGTCAGGCGGTTCTGCGGCAGGAGCGTGTGGCGCAGATGCAGGACGCCTTGCATCAAGGCACCAAACGCCTCGCGATTCCGGACCATTCCGGACAGGGCGGTGCCACCCAGGTTGACGCCGTGGTAGGCGCGCTCGCGCGATACCAGATAAGTGCGCTGCGCTTCCCTGCGGGCCTGGTGGTACGCGAATGCGATCTTGATGGCGGTGTCGATGGCCTCGGACCCGGAGTTGCAGAAGAATATGTGATCGAGGTGCTGCGGCGTCAGTGCCGCCACGGCATTGGCGAGTTCGAAGGCGCCGGGATGGCTGCGCATGAAAGATGGTGTGTAATCGAGTGTCTGCAGCTGCTCAGACACCGCCGCGGCGATTTCCGGCCGGCAATGACCCGCGGCGGTCGTGAACAGCCCGGAACTCCCGTCCAGGATCTTGCGGCCGTGCTGGCTCCAGTAGTACATGCCGCTCGCCTTGACGAACAGGCGCGGCTCGCGCTTGAAATCGCGATTGTTGGTAAAGGGCAGCCAGTGTCGCTCCAGCGCCTGCGGTGTCAGATCCATGTCGGTCTCCGCCCTGTTATCCGAATGTGGAGCCTATATCTGCTGCGGCCGCCTGCAGCCGCGGCACGAACTCGATGGCGCGCATCAGCGGCAGGCGTGCCGTCGCACCCTGCACCGCCACGGCCGCGACAATTTCCCCGTGCCGGTCGCGCACCGGCACGGCGACGCAGGCCACGCCGAGCACATACTCCTCGTTGTCGATCGCGTACCCGGCGTTGACAATGCGATCCAGCTCCGCGCTGAGGGCCTGGCGATCCGTGATGGTGCGCATCGTAAAGCTCTCGAGTGCCATGACGTCGAGGAGACGCTGCCGGTCGGCGGCTGGCAGGTGCGCCAGCAGGAGCTTGCCGCTGGCGCAGCAATGCGGCGGCATGCTCGCGCCGCCGACGGGAGTCTGCAGGCGCAGCGGCCAGTTGGCCTCAATGCGGTCCAGATAGATCAGCGCGCCCTTGTAGAGCACGGCCAGGTTGCAGCTCTCCTGGATATCGCTGACCACGCGGCGCAGGACCATGCGCCGCTCAGTGGCCGCAGCGTCATTGCGCAGCACTTCCAGCCCGAAGCGCGACAGGCGGTCGCCGATCATGTAGGCACGGCCGCCCGGCTCACGGCTCAGGAACCCGGCCTCCTCGAATAGCGCGAGCACGCGATGCAGGGTGGGCTTCGGCAACTCGGTGGCCTGCATCAGTTCGGACAGGGTGACAGCGCGAGCCGCCCGCACCAGGACCTCAAGTACGCCGAAAGCCTTCAGCGTCGAGGAAGTCTCGTGGACGACCTCGCGCGGCGCTCCGACCAGGGAAAGGCTTGCTCTTTTCATGACGCTCCGATCGGGGACCGGTCGTTCCGATAATCGATACCAGATAGGGCTGGAAGAAAGATTAATTTGCTACAAATGGCCTATACAGCCTATTCTACACTTTATTAGAATGATTTGTCTCTACTAACGATACAAGTAAGAGAGGCCAGCCCACCGTGAATCCAGCGCCACAGAAAATGGGTCCGTCGGAGGCCCTGGTTGAAGTCCTCGCCGCCAACGGCGTCACGCATGTGTTCGGGATCGTCGGTTCCGCCTTCATGGACGCCCTCGATATTTTTCCGGCCGCCGGGATCAAGTTCGTACCGGTCGCGCACGAACAGGGTGCGATTCACATGGCCGACGGCTACGCGCGCGCCTCGGGCAGGCACGGTGTGTGTATCGCCCAGAACGGACCCGGCGTCACCAACTTCGTGACCGGGGTAGCCGCGGCCTATTGGGCGCATTCGCCGGTTGTCTTTATCACGCCCGAAACGGGCTCGATGTCGATGGGGCTCGGTGGCTTTCAGGAAACAGATCAGCTGCCGATCTTCTCGAAGATCACGAAGTACCAGGGACACGTCAACAACCCCAGGCGGATGGCGGAAATCGCGGCGCGCTGCTTCGATCGTGCCATGCTCGATCTCGGACCTGCGCAGCTCAACATTCCGCGCGACTTTTTCTATGGCGAAATCGAGGCGAGCATTCCAGCGCCAATGCGTTTTACACCTGGGGCCGGCGACGCCGCGGCGCTCGACGCGGCCGCCGTGACGCTGGCCGGCGCGCGCTTCCCGGTCATCCTGGCCGGTGGCGGCGTGATCATGGCAGGTGGCACCGCCGCAGCAATCGCGCTGGCCGAACTGTTGGGGGCCCCGGTCTGCAGCAGCTATCTGCACAATGACTCCTTTCCCGCATCGCATCCCCTCGCCGTCGGACCGCTGGGTTACCAGGGCTCAAAGGCGGCCATGAAGCTCATCGCGCAGGCAGACGTGGTTCTGGCCCTGGGGACGCGTCTTGGGCCCTTCGGTACCTTGCCGCAGCACGGGCTCGATTACTGGCCCAAGCAGGCGCGGATCATTCAGGTGGATGTCGACCCCCGCATGCTGGGCCTGGTCAAGGCGATTTCAACCGGCATCCACGGTGACGCCTGCGCGGCCGCCGAGGCGCTGCTCGGGCGCCTGAAGGGCCAGGTGCTCGCCGGTACGGCCAATCGGGCCGAGCGGACTGCGCGGATCAACGCCGAGAAGCAGACCTGGGAGAATGAGCTGACGGCGTGGACGCACGAGCGGGACCCCTACTCCATCGAGGTCGCCAGCAATTCCAGGCACCTGCATCCGCGCGAAGTGCTGCGGGCGCTCGAGCGAGCCATGCCGGCGAATGCGATGGTCTCGACCGACATCGGCAACATCTGCTCGGTCGCCAACTCCTATTTGCGCTTCGAGGCGCCGCGCTCCATGTTTGCGGCGATGAGTTTCGGCAACTGTGGTTACGCGTTTCCGGTGATCTGCGGCGCGAAAATCGCCAGCCCCGATCGGCCCGCATTCGCCTACGTCGGCGACGGCGCCTGGGGCATCAGTTTCAATGAACTGCTCACCTGCGTGCGCGAGAGCATCGGGGTCACCGTCCTGGTGTTCAACAATGGCCAGTGGGGCGCCGAGAAAAAGAACCATGTCGATTTTTATTCGCGGCGTTACCAGGGCGTCAACCTGCAGAACCCCAGTTGGGCGGGCGTGGCGCGCGCCTTTGGCTGCGGCGGCGTCACCGTAGACCGGCTGGACGAAGTGGGCCCCGCCCTGCAGGCGGCAGCGCGCGCGCAAGCCGAGGGGCGCACCACCGTTATTGAAATCATGGTGACCCAGGAACTGGGCGATCCGTTCCGCCGGGATGCCCTGTCCAAGCCGGTGCGATCGCTGAAGAAATACCAGGCCTACGCATGAGACGACGGGCCCCTTGAGCAGCGATCTACCACTGAATCCAGCCACCCTGCTGCGCAAGACGCTGCAGCGGCGGCACATGCAGATGATCGCGCTCGGCGGCGTAATCGGCGCAGGCCTGTTTGTCGGCAGCGGCGTCGTCATCGCCTCGGCCGGTCCGGCGGCCGTCATTTCTTTTGCGCTCACCGGCATGCTGGTCGTACTGGTGATGCGAATGCTCGCGGAGATGGCGGTGGCCTGCCCCGTACTGGGAGGATTCTACAAATACAGCCGCCTCGCGCTCGGCGAGCTGGCGGCGTTCCTGACCGGCTGGATGTACTGGTACTTCTGGATCATCGTCGTCGCACTCGAAGCCGTGGCCGGTGCCCGAATACTGGGTCAGTGGTGGCCCGCCGTGCATCCCTGGGAATTTACCCTGGGACTGACGGCGCTGTTTACGGTC
>DATFUG010000314.1:0-5959 GCA_035261025.1 Steroidobacteraceae bacterium
CTGCCCTCTGAGCTGGTGGCCCTTGACCGCCGCCGGCTCGCTGCGATCTGCCTCAGCCGTGGCGGGGCGACTTCACATGTGGCCATTCTGGCCGCGGCCATGGACGTGCCCATGCTGGTCGGGCTGGGCACCGCGGTCCAGGACATCAGGGAAGGGGCGGCCCTTATCGTGGATGCCGATCGCGGCGTGCTGGAAATGAAGCCCCGGGCGGCAGAGGTCCAGCGCGCCGAGACCCGCGTCGCGGCACGGCTGGCCGAGCGCGCGGCCGAGCGCGCGGCCGCCCAGAGCGAGTGCCGTGCCCGCGACGGCGCCCGTATTGAAGTCTATGCGAACGTGGGCAGCATCGGTGACGCGGCCGCGGCGGTCAGCAATGGCGCCGAGGGTTGCGGGTTGTTGCGCACCGAATTCCTGTTCATTGACCGCGACACCGCGCCGAGCGAGGCGGAGCAGCTCGAAGCCTACCAGGCCATCGCTGATGCGCTCGGCGGGCGCCCGCTGGTGCTGCGGCTCATGGACATCGGCGGGGACAAGCCGTTGCGCTACCTGCCGCTGCCGTATGAAGAAAATCCCGCGCTGGGCCTGCGGGGTATCCGCACGGCGTTGTGGCGTAAGGACCTGCTGCGTACGCAACTGCAGGCCGCGCTCCGTGTCGAGCCCGCCGGGATCGTCAAGCTGCTGCTGCCCATGATCACCGACGTTGCCGAGCTGCGCACCGTGCGCGGTCTCGTCGATGAGCTGCGAGGCGAACTCGGCGGCCGGGTGCCGGTAGAGCTTGGCGCCATGGTCGAGACGCCGGCCGCCGCACTGAGTGCAGCTCGCATACTCCGCGAGGCGGATTTCCTGTCGATTGGCAGCAACGATCTGACGCAATACACGCTGGCGATGGATCGCGGTCATGCGGAGCTCGCAGCGCGCCTCGACGCGCTGCACCCGGCCGTCCTCCAGCTGATCGCGGCAACGGCCGCCGCCGGCACTGCAGCGGGCAAGACCGTGGCCGTCTGCGGGGGAGTCGCGGCCGATCCGATCGCGGTACCGTTGTTGATCGGTCTTGGAGTCCGGGAGTTGTCGGTCGTACCTGCCGCCGTGCCGGGTATCAAGCGGCTGATTCGCTCGCTCACCATCGCAGCCTGTGCGTCACTCGCCACACGCTGCCTCACGCTCGAGTCGGCGGCCGAGGTTCGCGCCCTGGTTGTACAGGCGACGTCGCCATCGGGAGAGTTACGATGAAGAAGCCATTTTCGGGCATGCAGCAGCTCGGGCGGGCCCTGATGCTGCCCATTGCAGTGTTGCCGATCGCCGGGTTGCTGTTGCGGCTCGGACAGCCCGACGTGCTGGGCTGGCCAGCGATGGCGGCCGCGGGCGATGCGATTTTTTCCAACCTGGGACTGCTGTTCGCGGTCGGCGTGGCCGTCGGCCTGGCCAGGGAAAACCATGGTGCGGCTGGACTGGCCGCACTGGTCTGCTACCTGGTCACGACGCGCGGCGTCGAAACGCTGATGGCCTTGCCTCCCGATGTGGCCGCCGGTCTCAGCGGTGCGGCGCGAGACCTCGCCGTATCGGCCTTCAAGACGCGTGAACTCCACAAGCTCAGTATTCCGGTCGGATTGATATCGGGAATCATCGCCGGAATGGCCTACAACCGCTTCAGCAATATTGAGCTGCCCAGCTATCTCAGTTTCTTCGGCGGCCGCCGCTTCGTCGCGATCGCCACGGGCGTCGCCGGAGTCGGTCTTGCCGCGCTCATCGGCACCGCCTGGCCAGTCCTCGAACACGGTATGGACGCGGCGACCCAGGCGATACTGCATGCGGGATCCCTCGGTTTGTTCATCTACGGCGTCCTCAATCGCGTGCTGATCGTCACCGGATTGCATCACATCCTCAACAACCTCGCCTGGTTCATCGTCGGTGATTACCACGGCGCAACAGGCGACATGAACCGCTTTTTCGCCGGGGATCCGACTGCGGGCGTGTTCATGTCCGGCTTCTTCCCGGTGATGATGTTTGGCCTCCCGGGCGCGTGCCTGGCCATGTATCACGCGGCGCGCCCTGAACGACGGGCGGGCGTTGCGGGGCTGCTGTTGTCGCTCGCCCTGACTTCATTCCTGACGGGTGTGACCGAGCCGATTGAGTTCACGTTCATGTTTCTGGCGCCACTTCTCTATGGGGTGCATGCCGTGGCGACGGGGTTGGCCATGGTCGTCATGAACCTCATCGGTGTTCGTCTGGGCTTCAGCTTCTCCGCAGGCCTGTTTGATTACGTGCTGAATTTCAGTCACGCCCAACGCCCCTTGCTGCTGCTGCCGATCGGGCTGGCCTATGCAGCGCTCTATTACGGTGTGTTTCGCTATTGCATCGCCCGCTTTGACCTGGCCACCCCGGGCCGGGAGCCGGAGGAGCTCGCGGCAGCGCGAGGGGTAGCGGTTCCGGCGGCGGGGGGCAGGGCCGGTGCCTTCATCACCGCGCTCGGTGGTGGCGGCAATCTTTCTGAGGTGGAGGCCTGTACGACCCGCCTGCGGCTGGTTGTCGTCGATGGGGCCCGGGTTGATGAGCCGGCGCTCAAGCGGCTCGGAGCGCGGGGTGTGGTCAGACCTTCAGCGACCGACCTGCAGGTCGTGCTCGGCCCCATTGCCGATCAGGTGGCCGGAGAAATCCGTGCGGCGCTGCGCGCGGGTCCCTCTGAGTCCCGACCTGGTGTGGATGCGGGTGCACTGCTTGCCGCGCTCGGCGGTCGCGCCAATGTACTTGAGCTCGAAACCGCTCCTGGCCGTCTCCTGCTGAAGCTCGCGCGCGTGGAGAGCATCAGCGAATCGGCACTGGCGGGCCCCGGAATGCGTGGCGTTGCGCGACCCGGCGGAGCCATGCTGCACGTGCTCGTCGAGGGCCCGGTCGAGGACACGGCGGCGCCGCTCCGGGCGCTGCTTGCCGGCGCATGACCGCCACACTCTTTAATTACTCGTACCGGCCGCTGCCCGAGCAGGCGCGGGACAGCTCCTCAGCGCCCCCGGCCGTGCGCAAGATTGTCATAGTCGGCGGCGGTTCGGCCGGGTGGATGACCGCGCTCATCTTTGCGCGCTCGCTCCTGCCCAAGGGCGTCGAGATCACGGTCGTCGAATCACCGACCGTAGGGATTATTGGTGTCGGCGAGGGTTCCACGCCCTGGTTGCGCGGCTTCTTTGACAGCCTTGGCATCGAGGAGGCCGAGTGGATGCCGGCCTGCCACGCCACCTACAAGTGCGGCATCACGTTCGACGGCTGGTCCACCAAGCCGGGGTTCACCAGTTACTTTCATCCCTTCGCCTCGATGCTCGACAACCTGACCATGACCCAGTTCGTGCATAACTCCGACGCGCGGGTGAACGGCGCCAACCTGCATGCCCACCCGAACCGCTTCTTCATTGCGGCGCGCCTCGCGGAGGGCCGGCTGGCCCCGAAGGCCGCCGAGCACTTTCCCTTCGACATCTGGCACGGGTATCACTTTGACGCGGCGCTGCTGGGTCAGTTCCTGCAGCGCAAGGCGGTGGAGCGCGGTGTCCGGTACCTGGTGCGCCACGTGACGCAGGCGACGCTCGACGCATCGGGTGCGATCGAGTCGGTCTCGACCGAGGAGGGCGATCGGCTCGGTGCGGACCTCTTTGTCGACTGCACCGGTTTCTCAGGGTTGCTGATCGACAAGGCCCTGGGCACGCCCTATGTGAGCTTTGCCAACAACCTGTTCAACGATGCGGCCGTGGCAATTCCGTCAGCGATCGAGAGCGCCATCCCGTCTGAGACCGTATCGACGGCGCTGAAGTATGGCTGGGCATGGCGGATCCCATTGACCAATCGTTTTGGCAACGGCTATGTCTACAGCACACAGTTCTGTTCGGCGGACGAGGCCGAGAAAGAGCTGCGTGGGCGGCTCGGGCTGCTCGAGTCGGATGCCCCGGCGCGCCATCTCAAGATGAAAATCGGACGGGTCACGAAGCACTGGAACAAGAACTGCCTGGCCGTCGGACTGTCACAGGGCTTCATAGAGCCGCTGGAGGCGACGGCGCTGCTGTTCATCCAGCAGACGGCGGTGACCTTCGTCGAGGTGCTGGAAAAGGGCGATCTTGGTGAGGAAGCACGTGAGCGCTACAACCAGCGCGTCAACGAACACTTCGAGGGCACGCGTGATTACATCGTGACCCACTTCAAGACCAATACGCGTACCGACACGGAGTACTGGCGCGCCAATGCCGCCAACCTCAACCTGTCGGACCCGCTCAAGCAGCTGTACACGCTATGGATGAGCGGCAAGAGCATTGCAGCGGCCGTGCGGCAGCAGGCGCTCGGCAAGGGTTACCCGCTATTTTCCTGGTATTCCATCATGGCGGGCATGGGCATTTTCCCGGACCCCGCAGATCTGCGTGCCCCCAGCCCGCAGGAGGCTCGTTACAACATGCAGGAAATTGATGATCTGCTGGATCGTAGCGTTGCCAACTACCGGGGCCACAGCGAGACCCTCATGAACATCCCGCCGCGGCGCAACGGCGAATCGCTGCAGGTCTACTTTTGGTAAGGTCGAGACTGTGAGCAACGGCCCCACACCCATCCGGGAATTCACCGGACTGGACGACGAGTCGATCCGTCGCGAGGTACTGGCTTCTGGCAGACCGGCGGTGCTGCGCGGCCTCGTCGCCGGCTGGCCGGCGGTCGCCCGCGCGCGTGAATCCCCCGCTTCGCTCTTCAGCTATCTGACCGGGCTCGACAATGGCAAGCCCGTGGATGCGATCATGATTCCACCGGAGGCGGGCCGCCGGATCTTCTACAACGCCGAGATGGATGGCTTCAACTACCTGCGCAATCGTCTCGCGTTGTCCGCGGTTGCCGAGCAGGTGCTGCGGTATGCGGCGTTTCCCAGGCCACCCGCGGTGGCCGCGCAAAGCGCACTGATCAGCGACTGCATGCCCGGTTTTGGGGCCGATAATCGCCTGACCCTGCTCCCTGAATCCGTGCTGCCGCGAATCTGGCTGGGCAATGCGGTGATTACGCCGACACACCTGGATGAGTGGGGCAATATCGCCTGCGTCATCTGCGGCCGACGCCGCTTTACGCTCTTTCCGCCGGAACAGATCGGCAATCTCTATATTGGGCCGCTCGATTTTGCGCCAACAGGCGCGCCCCTCAGCCTGGTTGAACTCAATGCCCCTGACTTCCAGCGCTTTCCCAGGTTCCGCTCCGCCCTGGCTGCAGCGCAGAGCGCCGAACTCGGGCCTGGAGACGCCCTGTTCATTCCCCCGCTGTGGTGGCACAACGTCGAGTCGCTCGAAGCGGTCAATGTCCTCGTCAACTACTGGTGGCATGCCGCGGGGGGAGTCGGGGACCGGCGTAACTCAGCCTTTGACTGCCTGTTCCACGGGATCCTGAGCCTGCGTGATCTCCCACCAGAAACCCGCCGGGCCTGGGGAGCGTTGTTTGCGCACTATGTGTTCGGCGACCTGGAAGAGGCCACGGGTCACATTCCTGCCAAACGCCTTGGATTGCTGGGACGACTCTCGCCGGAAGACGCCTCAAAGCTGCGCGGCCAGCTCGGCAAGCGCCTCGATCCGCACAGTCGGTAGCTCGTTCGGCTGCGCTAGGCGCCGCAGTCCCGCGCGGCGCGTGCGCGCGCGGCGAGCTCCACCAGCAGCAAGCGGTTGTCGCCGAGCGGCACGAACCGCGAGCCGAAGCTCAATAGGGCAGTGGCAAGGCTAAGGGCGCGGCCCGCGCGCGCCAGTCCCGCCACCGGCAGAGCTGTGGAGCGGTCGGTTGCGCGAACGGGGCGTCGTGTTTGCTTTGACATAGCTGCTCCCCGGAGCCTAGGCGGCGCCGATGTTGAAGATCACTGCTTCGGCGACAACGAACCCGATCGCCAGGGTCAGTTGAGCAATGCGGGTGATGACGTGGTTGAAGTCCATGATGCGTGTACTCCTGGGTGAGATTTCGATGGGCGTACGAT
>DATFUG010000315.1:0-3805 GCA_035261025.1 Steroidobacteraceae bacterium
GTTTCTTTCTGCTGCGCCTCGATCGCTTCGCTGATCATGCCCGGGAGGCGGCGCGACAGCGCCTTGAAGATCGCATCGATGTCGGCCGTGCCGATGCCCGGACTGAACTCGTCCACGAGCGCATCGTAGGGCGGCAGGTTCAGCGCCTGGCCCAGCAGCGCCGCCTTGTCACGCACCAGCGACAACACCTCCTCGAGGTGCGGCGCGAAGAGCGCGAAATCGTTGTCGCGGCGCGCGGCCATCCACTGGCTTTCGGCGTGCGCGGCGGCACGGGCGAGGCGCGAGATCAGCGTCACCGGGGTGGCGATGGCATGATCGCGCTGGCGGCGCATCTCGCGCAGGTTCGCGACCTGCCAGTCCTCAAGGCCACGCACATTGGCCTGGGCGCGATCGAGGAGCCGGGTGATCTTCGGCGCCGTCAGCAGGGCGTGGTGTTCGGTCTCGAGCGCCGCGAGCTGCTCGCCGCGCACCGCGGCGCTGCCGCGCGGCATCATCACGGCCGCGTCCCAGCGCAGCAACGACAGGGCGCCACGGAAGGCGTGGAGCCGGCGCCATTCCTGCTCCAGCAGCTGGTAGGGGGTTGCGGTCATATATTATTATAAATCAAATAGTTACAGGAGTCCCTGGCCATCGCAGAGATTCAGCATCCGGCACCAGTGCGGCCAGTCGATCGCGATCCAGCCCAGGCCCAGGGAAACCAGTAACAACGCAATCAGGGTCAGAAATACCACCATTCGGCGCATATTTCGAATCATAGCTGCCTTGAGCCCTGGCTGGCTGACCGCTTTAGTAAACTGGCCGGATGCCGATCCGGATCTGCTATCTGAGCGCCGAAATGGCGCCCTTTGCCAAGGTCGGCGGCCTCGCGGACGTCTCCGGCGCACTGGTCAAATACCTGTACGCCGCCGGGCACGACATGCGTCTGTTCATGCCTTTTCACGGCTCGATCCCGCGCGAAGGGTTGGAGGCCTATCCGGTGGCTTTCCTGCAGGACGTGCCGGTGGCGATCGGCAAGAACTCGTACCGCTTTTCCGTGCAGACGGCGCGCCTGCCGGGCACCGACGCCTTCGTCTACCTGGTGGACTGCCCCGCCGTCTTTGGCGGGACCAGTGTCTACACGGCCGACCCGCTCGAATACCGCCGCTACCTGGTACTGACGCACGCCGCGTTCCTGAGCTGCCAGCGCATGGGATTCGCGCCGCAGATCCTCCACTGCAACGACTGGCATACCGCCATCGCACCGCTGTGGCTGCGCTCGATCTATCGCTGGGACAAACTGTTCGAAGCCACGCGCAGTGTGATGGAGATCCACAATCTCGCCTATCAGGGCGTGATCGGACCAACGGCGGCTGCCGAAGTCCTCGCGGGCGCGGGACCGGAGATGCTGCATCAGGACGACCTGCGCGCCGGCCGCATCAACCTGCTGCGCCACGGCCTGCTGTACGCGGATCTGCTGCTGACGGTGAGCCCGAGCTACGCGCGCGAAATCCAGACGGTTGAATACGGCGCCGGACTCGACGACACGCTGCGCGCGCGCAAGACCTCGCTCCTGGGGATTCTCAACGGCGTGGACTACGAGGAATGGGATCCGCGCAACGATAAGTTCCTGCCGCGCCACTACGGCGCCAACCAGCTCGGGGTGAAGGCGGCTCTCAAGGAGGAACTGCTCACGCGCCTGAAACTCCAGGGCAGCGAGCGTCGCCCGCTCATCGGCATGATCACGCGGCTCGCCACCCAGAAAGGGGTCGATCTGCTGCTCAAGGCGCTGCCGCCGCTCCTCACCGCCCGCGATTTCAGTCTCGCCGTGCTGGGTTCGGGAGAACCGCTGTACGAGAAGTTTTTCACCACGCTGGCCGGGCGGTTCCCCGGGCGGGTGGCCTTTCATCGCGGCTACAGCGACGAGCTGGCGCACTGGATCGAGGCGGGGAGCGACATGTTCCTCATGCCCTCGCGCTATGAGCCCTGCGGTCTGAACCAGATGTACAGCCTGCGCTACGGCACCGTGCCGATCGTGCGCCGCACCGGCGGCCTGGGCGATTCCGTGCAGCACTTTGACGCCGCCACCGGCGCCGGGACCGGCATCGTGTTCAACGACTACAACGAGCAGGCCGTGAGCTGGGCGATCAGCACGGCGCTCGATCTCTACCAGCACAAGGGTGCATGGCGGCGCCTGGTGCAAAACGGCATGGCGAAGGATTTTTCCTGGAAGAAGCAGGTCCAGCGCTACGTCGAGGCCTACGAGCAGCTGGCCGGGTGAATCGCAGTGCGGTCCATGGGAGCGGCGCTGACGAGCTCAGGCCAGGTGGCGACGGCAGGTGTAGAAGCCATTGAGCGTCAGCCGGCCGACCGAAGGATCGGCGCTGAGCCGCTCAGGATGGGCGATCTCCGCCGCGTGGTGCATGCCGCCATCATAAAAGATCAGGCGGTTCCATTGTGGGGCGACACCGCCGATTCGGCGGAACCAGGCGTTCGAATCATGCATGTATCCGGGCTGCAGACCGAACTGCTGCGTGAATGCCTCGGCCGGCAGGCTGTCGGCTGCGCTCAACATCGCTGCGATCTCGGCGGCCGGGCGAGCGGGCACATAGAACCCAGTGCCACCCAGCTGCTCGTCCTTGAATAAATAGAGCACCGAAGCGGGCATGCTCTCCGTCGGCGGCAACAGACGATTGTCCACGTGGCAAAACCACTGGCGCGGTCGCAGCACGGCCGGCAGCACAGTCACCAATGAGAGGCGGAGGTGCGCACCCAGGCAACGGCGAGCATCGAACCGCCCGCGCAGCCGCTGCTGGAAATAATCGGTCAGCCCGGCCGCGACGGCCTCGGGCGCATGCAGGTAGATGCCTGGATACTTGCTGAAGTCCACCGGCTGGAAGCTGTCGCGACTCGCGGCCGCGTACTGGACCAACCGTTCGGGTTCACGCAGCGCATCGTCGATAACCAGGCAGAAGCGCCCGCCTTCAAACTCCAGGACGCTCACGCTGGCGCGTGGATTGAATAACTGGCTGAAGTCCGCTTCGTTTCCCAAGGCCGACATCTCCGCTGGCGGGCCGTTAGTCTAGTCGCTCAGACCTTGTTTCATTGCTGCCCTTGAGCGCTCGCGGCCGCACAATTCTTGGCGATAAATTCTGCGTGAGTGGGCATCACGGCCACGCACTTGCCGATTACATCGCGAATGTTCCCGAGGAATTCCGTCAGTTCCTGGTCGCTTGGGAGCTCAGCGAGCGGGTGGTGGGAACTCGCGCGAATTCCCTGACCATGCATCACCTGGAGCCATCCAACTTCAGCGAACAATTCCATTCCTTCGCGGAAGATCCGGCCGTGGCTGCGGTAGAGGTCAAGCTTTCTCTGGAGCGATTCCGGAATCGGCATCGTGCGACAGTAATTCCAGAAGGCCGAATCGTCTCGCGTCGTCGCATGGTAGTGCAGAATCACGAAGTCGCGGATCTTCTCGAATTCGAAGCGCGCCTGCCGGTTGTATTCGTCGACGTCGATCTGGCTGAAGCCGCGATCAGGAAAAAAAGTAAGCAACCGCGCGATCGCACTCTGGATAAGGTGGATCGCCGTTGACTCCAGCGGCTCCAGGAATCCACCGGCCAGGCCGATTGCGACGCAATTCTTGTTCCAGAGTTTTTTGCGTACGCCCGTTGTGAATTTGAGCAGGCGCGGAGCGGCGAGCGGCGCACCGTCGAGATTCGCGAGCAATATCGCCGTTGCCTCGTCGTCGCTCATGAACTTGCTGCTGTACACATGCCCATTGCCAATCCGGTGCTGCAATGGGATTCGCCATTGCCAGCCGGCAGCG
>DATFUG010000316.1:0-5920 GCA_035261025.1 Steroidobacteraceae bacterium
GAGCAGAACGGCATCGTCTTCATCGACGAGCTCGACAAGATCTGCCGCCGCCAGGAGACCATCGGCGCCGACGTGTCGCGCGAGGGCGTGCAGCGGGATCTCCTGCCGCTGGTCGAGGGCTGCACCGTGAGCACCAAGTACGGCCAGATCAAGACCGACCACGTGCTGTTCATCGCCTCGGGCGCCTTTCACATGGTCAAGCCCTCCGACCTGATCCCGGAGCTGCAGGGCCGCTTTCCGATCCGCGTCGAGCTCGAATCACTGAAGGCCGAGGAGTTCGTGCGCATCCTCACCGAACCGGACGCTTCGTTGACCGCTCAATACCGCGCGCTGCTGCAGACCGAGGAGGTGCAGCTGGAATTCACCGCGGATGGAGTGCGCCGCATCGCCGAGCTCGCCCATCACGTCAACGAGCGCACCGAGAACATCGGCGCCCGGCGACTGCACACCGTGATGGAACGGCTCCTGGAAGTGATTTCTTTCGAGGCGAGCGAGCATCGCGGCTCGCAGCTGCGCGTGGATGCCGCCTATGTCGATGCGCACCTCGCCAGTCTCGCGAAGGACGAGGACCTCAGCCGCTACATTCTGTAGCCGCGCTGCAGCCGCGGGCGCGCAAGTCCGGGGCGCTATTTTCTCGTGGCGGACTTCATCCGGGTGGAGCCCTTGGCGGCCTGCGCCCTGCGCTTGGCCTTTGCCGGATCCTTCGGACGGAGCTTGCCGAAGGAACCCGCGTATATCTTGCCGCGGCGCGTCTTGCGATCACCCTTGCCCACTCGATTTCTCCTGGTGTGTTGACGAAGGGCCGAGAGTCTAGTGATTCCGGTCCGCCTCGGCAAACCGGCGCGCCGCTCAGCGCGGCGCGGCTTCCACGTAGGCGAGGTTGTCGAAGCGCACGGGCCCCGCTCCGCCGCCGAGCTCCACGCTCACTTCGCTGCAGGACTGATGCCAGCCGGTCTTGAGCCTTTCCACCCGGCCGGCGGGCAATGCCGCCCGATACGCCGGCCCGTCACGGCATTGCATCCGGACTTCGACTTCTTGCGGCCCCGGGTTGTAGGCATCGATGCCCACGAGCACACGCGGGGAGAGGAACCGGAACGAGCGCACCCCCGGCTCGCCGACGGCAACGAGGTGGAAGGTCCCGAAGGGACCCGCAGGGGCACTGATCTGCCAGGATCCGCTCGCCCACTCGATAAGCGATGCGGGGTATTCGCCCTGCAGCGGCGTTCCGGCGCCCAGGTGCGGATCATCGAAGGTCACAGTAAGGCTCGGTGCCCGCCCGCCCTCGCCCTGCACCTCGACGTCGGCGCCACCGCGACGCTGGATGCGCAGCACGCCACTCGCCGCGTCGTAGCGATAGCCTTCGGCCGACGGGTCACGCACTGCCCGGAGCGCGTGCTCGCCAGCGCGTACGCGGGTGGGACGGAAGTCGAGGCGCAAGACATCCTGCGCGTCGGCATCGAAGGTCGAATAGTGCACGCGCCCCCGGCCGTACTCGATGCGCGTGACCGCAGAGCTTGAGCCCAGCAGGTGCGATTCGTCACGGGGCGCCCACTCGGGCACGGCCCACAGGGCGTCCAGCACCCGACGCGGGCCGTCCGTAAACTCATCGTTGAACCACCACTGGTTGCCGAAGGGCGCGTGCGCCTGGCCCGGCAGTCCCTGGAAGTAGCTCACCCAGTTGAGGGACCGGAAGGCTTCTTCCCGCATACGCGCATCACGGGTGCGCGCATAGTACAGCGCCTCGACGGCGGCGAGCCGCGCCGTATGGCTGTCGCAGCACTGGTTCGGCTTGTTGCAGCAGAAGCTGCGGCCGTTGCCCTGCTCGGTGGTGACGAAGGCGCCATGCACACGGTATTTCGGCCAGCGTGGGGTGGTGCGGACCCACTCGATCAGCTGCCGCGCATGCGCTCGCCATCGGGTGTCGAGTTCCGGATGCAACAGCACGTAGCGCGCCAGTTCCAGCGGGATGACGTTGTTCATGTTGGCGAAGCTGGGCGCCACATCCTCGAAATAGCCGACCCAGACGTTGTTCCGGAGCGGAAATTCCTCGAGCCATTGCCAGGCAGCGGCGCGCGTGCGCTGGTAGCTCGCCACATCGCCCCGCCCGAGGCGCAGGAGCTCGTCGAACAGCGAGATCGGCCCCAGCACGTTGGCCGAATAGGGCCCCATGCCGGAACCCTCGACGCGGCCGTCGCGCGCCAGGCAGCGCACCGGCCAGGGGGAGCGCTGCGCATCCCCGCTCTTGTAGTTCTTCACCAGCTCGTCGGCAAAGTGGATGGCAGCCTCGAGATACTTTTCCCTGCCGCTCATCTCATAGAGCCGCACGTACGCGTAGCCGTCCTCGCCCACCACGTGCGGCTCGACGAAGTCCACGCCGCGCGCGCTCCACCCTTTGTAGTCCGCCGCGCCCGGATCGGCCGAGGGATAGGGCACGTCCGCCCACTGGTAGCCGGCGGGAGTGAGCCCGTGATCGAGTTCGTAGTCGACGAACGGCTCGACGTAGTCCAGCACGCGCGCGTCGCCGGTATAGGGATACAGGCGCTCGGCGAAGCCGATCATCATGCCGCGCAGGTAGGCGGTGGAGTTGGCCCAGTTCCGGTCGGCGACGGGCTCGAAGCTCACCGGGTCGATCTGGAAGCAGCAGTGAAAATAGGGCATGCGCTCGAACAGGCCACGGAGCAGGGCCCACTGCGAGCGCACGTGCGCATCATAGGAACGGCCCGGATCGTCGGCGAAGGGCCAGGGCAGGAGCTCGCCGCGCGCGTCCAGCTGCACCTCGCGCCCGGCGATCAGCGGCTCGTTCACGGTGGAGAGGGGGCCCAGCCAGTCGCCGCCCTGCGCCATCGATGCCGAAAGGACCAGGAACAGGGCCGCCGGCACGCATCGCCCCTCAGTCATCGCGCGCCAGCCTGAAGCCGATGGCATCTGAGTGCCGGCGAGGATCAGCGCTGTTGCGATAGTCGGCGCGCAGAAACCAGGAGGCGAGGCCCCACGAGCCCCCGCGGCGCACGCGCTGAGCGCAGGGTTCGTCCTTGACCGCCGATCCATCCCCGGGCGCACCGGCATAAGACTCGCGGTAACAGTCCGCCACCCACTGCTCCACATTCCCGACCATGTCGTACAGGCCCCAGGCGTTGGAGGGAAATCGGCCGACCGGGGCCGTGTGCTCATAGCGGTCAGCGCCTTCCGTGCCGGCACCGTTCGCCAGGTCCGCCACGTAGTGCTCGCCCCACGGAAAGTGCGCCTCGCTGCCGGCGCGCGCTGCGTATTCCCACTCCGCCTCGGACGGCAGGCGGTAGTGCTGGCCGCTGCGTTCGTTGAGCCATGCGATGAAGGCCTGCGTGTCTTCCCAGCTGATGTGCACGACCGGCCGCTGGCCACGGCCCCAGCCGGCGTCATCGGCGCGCGGCCGGCGCGTCGCCTCGGTGTAGGCATCGTATTGTGCGAAGGTCACCGCATGGCGCGCGAGGTGGAAGCGGCGCACGCTGACGGCGTGTGCGGGCCGCTCGTCGGCATCGCCAAAGTCGGCCTCGGCGTCGCCCATCAGGTAGCGGCCCGCGGGGAGTTCCTGCATGTCTTCGGAGACGCTGCGCAGCAGCGCCTGAACGCGCGCTGAGGGTACGCTCGTCGCGGCGAGCAGCGGGGCGCACAGCGCGGTGGCCATGAGCAGCCAGCCTCCCGCGCGACAGGGTCGATCGGCCAGGAAGCCCTCAGCGATAACGGGCCAGCGCCTTGCTCAGCGCCGCCGCGCCCGGATTCAGCACCGCGTACGGCAGCGCGTTGAGCGGCACGTCGGGCGTCGCATTCTGTTCGTGGAACTCGGGCGCCCCGGTGCTGATGTGCAGGAGCCCGGTCAGGTACTCGTTCTCGCGCAGCCGCTCGCGGATGCGCGCCAGCGCGTTGCCGCGGTTGATCGGGTCGTAGTCCTTGTCGACTTTGCGCAGCACGATGCGGCTCCCATCGTGCATCGTCACCGGGAGGGCCTCGCCCGGCCCGTACTCCACGCTGATCTCCGCGCTCGGCGGCACGAAGTCGGCGTGCACGGCCTCATCGTAGTGCTCGCGGGTGTACTGGTAGCTGCGGGTCGAGCCCTCGTGGTCGTTGAAGGTGACGCAGGGGGAGAGCACGTCGATGAGTGCGAAACCCTTGTGATGCATCGCGGCCTGGATCAGCGGCACGAGCTGCGGCTTGTCGCCGGAGAAACTGCGCGCCACGAACGAGGCGCCCAGCGTGAGCGCGAGCTGCACCGGATCGATCGGCGCCTGGTTGTTCACTTCGCCCTTCTTGGCCGTGGATCCCACGTCCGCGGAGGCGGAGAACTGCCCCTTGGTCAGCCCGTACACGCCGTTGTTCTCGATGATGTACACCATGTTCAGATTGCGGCGAATCGCGTGGATGAACTGCCCGAGGCCGATCGAGAGCGTATCGCCGTCGCCCGAGACGCCGAGGTAGTGCAGCTGGCGGTTGGCGGCATTGGCGCCGGTGGCGACCGAGGCCATGCGGCCGTGCACCGAGTTGAAGCCGTGCGCGCCGCCCACGAAATACGCCGTGGTCTTCGAGGAACAGCCGATCCCGGAGAGCTTGACCAGGTTGCGAGGCTCCACGGCATTGGCCCAGCAGGCCTCGATGATGGCGGCCGTGATCGAATCGTGCCCGCAGCCGGCACAGAGCGTGGAATTGGCGCCCTCGTAGTTGCGGCGCGTGAGCCCGAGGGCATTCTTCGGCAGGTCGGGATGCGCGACCTTCGGCTTGCTCATGAAGCTCATGGCCGCACCAACTGCGCCGCCGGGCGCGCCTGGTCCTGGACCGCAGACATGACACCCTCCACCACGTAGCCGGCCGCCAGCGGCATGCCGTTGTAGTGCAGGATGGAGCGCAGGCGGCTCTTCTCCACGCCGGTCTCCAGCGTCAGCAGGCCGCGCAGCTGCGCGTCGCGATTCTGTTCCACGATGAAATTCACCTTGTGCTCATTGAGGAAGCGCTCGACCTCCTCACCGAAGGGAAAGCCGCGCACGCGCATGTAATCCAGATGCACGCCCCGGGGCTGCAGGCGCGCGATGGCCTCGCGCACCGGCGCATCGCCGCTCCCCACCGTGACGATGCCGAGCTCGTTGCCGGCCGCCTCGATCACGGCCGCGGGCACCAGCCGCGAGCCGGTCAGCCATTTCTTGCGCAGCCGGTCGAGCACCAGCTGGTAATCGCGCGAGTCCTCGGTGTAGCCGCCGTACTGGTTGTGGCCCGAACCGCGCGCGAAGTAGGCGCCGCGCGAACTCACCCCCGGGATCGTGCGTTGCGGGATGCCGTCGTTGTCGTGATCGTAGTAGCGCCAGAACTTGTCCATGCCGGCGAGCTGCTCGGCGTCGAGCACCTTGCCGCGATCGGGCACGTATTTCTCGTCCCACTTGAATTCCGGGCACATCCAGTCATTCATGCCGATGTCGATATCGGACAGCACCAGGACCGGTGTCTGCAGCCGGTCCGCCAGATCGAAGGCCAGCAGCGCGAACTGGAAACATTCCTCCGGATTGGCCGGATAGATGCACACCTGGCGCGTGTCGCCGTGCGAGGCGTAGGCGGCCGAGCGGATATCGGCCTGCTGCGTGCGGGTCGGCATGCCGGTGGAAGGGCCCACGCGCTGCACGTCGAACAGCACGGTGGGCGTCTCGGTGTAGTAGGCCAGGCCGAGAAACTCCTGCATCAGCGACAGGCCCGGACCCGAGGTGGCCGTGAAGGCACGAGCGCCATTCCAGTTGGCGCCGATGACCATGCCGATCGAGGCCAGCTCGTCCTCGGCCTGGATCATCATGTAGTTCTTGCGCCCGGTGGCCGGATCGACGCGCAGGCGATCGCCGAACATCTTGAAGGCGTCCATCAGTGAGGTCGAGGGCGTGATCGGATACCAGGCGCCCACCGTGGCGCC
>DATFUG010000317.1:0-2465 GCA_035261025.1 Steroidobacteraceae bacterium
GGTACGCGCCTCGGCACTGATTCTGAACTATCTGCGCGGGATCTGGAACAGCCGGTTTGCCCAGGCCGGGTTTGCGTTCGATGATCAGGACATCACGGTTACCGTCCCGGCTTCCTTCGATGCGGCGGCGCAGCGGCTGACAATTACCGCCGCCGAGGAAGCGGGCTTCCCCGGCGATGTGCGACTGCTCGAAGAGCCGCAGGCTGCGTTCTATTGCTGGCTGGAAAGCCACGACCCAGCACGCGAATTATGGCAGCGGCCCGACAACGGCGATGCCGGGCTGCGACACGTGTTGGTCATCGATATCGGCGGCGGCACCTCGGATTTCAGCATTTTTGAAGTTCGCCTGAACGAGCAAACGCCGGCCCCTGACATCAGGCGTATCGCGGTGAGCGAGCATACGCTGCTCGGCGGCGACAATATCGACCTTGCCGTCGCCCATTTCCTGGAGCCGCGGCTTGCCGGGGCGGGCGGCCCGTTTTCCGGCCCTCAATGGGATCAGCTCGTCGCCGCCTGCCGTCATCTGAAAGAGCACGCGCTGACCGCTACGGGGCCGCCGGATGAGCGGTTCGTTGTTGCACTGGCCGGTCGCGGGTCGGGGATGGTCGGCGGCTCGCAGGCGGCGACGGTGATGCGGGCGGAAATCGAGAGCCTATTGCTGGACGGATTTTTTCCCTTCTGCGACGCGGCGGCGCGGCCGTACCGGACGCACGCGGCACTGAGGGAATGGGGGCTTCCTTATCCTCCCGACAGCGCGATAACCCGACACCTTGCCGAATTCCTCAACGATCGCCCGCGCATTGATGCCGTCCTGTTCAACGGCGGATCCGTCCGACCGCCGCTCCTGCGCCAAAGACTCCGCGAGCAGATCGGAGGCTGGCAGGACGGCTTCGTACCGCAGGTTCTGGAGAACGAGGAGCCGGATCTGGCGGTGGCGCGCGGAGCCGCGCGATTTGGTGCCCTTCTCCACCACCGTTCGGGTCGCATCGCCGCTGGGGCCGCCGCTGCGATCTTTCTCGAAGTGGAGGGGATACAGGCAACGGATCGCCAGACTGTGCGTCCGCCCCTCGTATGCGTTCTTCCTCAGGGTGCAGCGCCGTCGCAGCTTTTTGAGATCGCTGATCTTGGGCTTAAGCTCCGCACCGATCAGCTGGTGCGCTTCCAGGCTTATTCCTCAACCCGGAAGAGCGTCAGCCGGGCCGGAGACATCGTTTCCTGGTCCGAAGGCGAATTTCACCCGTTGCCCCCGCTCCAGACCATCGTCAGGACGGCTGAGCTATCCGGTCCGGAAGCGGGCGGGATGTTGCCCGTCGGTCTGACGGCGCGGATGAACGCACTGGGGCTGCTCCACATCTCGTGCGTCAGCGCCGACCCCGCCGTCCAGCAGTCCTGGCCGCTGGAATTCAACATGCGCGAGCACGTCCAAGGCGTCGCGGGCGCGCCCGATGCGGGGCGGGCGCTGGAAGCAAACGCTCCGATTGAACCGAACGCTTCAGCGGACGCGCTGGAAACGGCACGCAGGCAGATCGGGATCGTGTTCACCCAGCCTGCCAATAACAGCAAGAAGAACAAGATTACTGCTGCCACGATCCTCAAGGGTGTGGAGCGCATCCTCGCGTCTGCCAGAAGTGAATGGAACGGGCCCCTGCTGCGCGCCCTTTGGCCTGCGCTCGAGGAGCGGCGGGACGACAGACGACGTTCGGCGGACCACGAAGAGGCATGGCTCATCATGGCTGGATTCCTGCTGCGCCCGGGCTTCGGCGTTGTCCGGGACGACCTTCGTATCGATGCCCTGTGGCGGGTGCACGATGGCGGCCCGTGTTTTCCCGGTCGGCGCATCAAGAGCCAGGAATACATCCTCTTACGCCGGGTGGCGGGCGGGCTCACGCGCGAACGCCAGACCAGGCTTATGGCCGGAGAGATCGACAGGATCCGCAGCGGCAGGGCGCCCGACGAACTCGTGCGCCTGGCTGGATCCCTGGAACTGATCCACCACGACACCAAGGCGGAACTGGTGCGTTGCTTCTGCGACACCGCGGTGACGCTTGCACGGGCCAAGCGGCACTGCGCTCCTTATCTTGCGGCGCTCGGGCGCCTGCTCAACCGAACTCCGCTCTACGCAGGGCCGGAGACTGTCGTCTCGCCCGATCTCGTCGAGCACGCGTATCAGGCTTTCCAGCGCTTCGATTGGACTACGCCGGAGCTGCTCGACCTGCAGATTCTGTTCCTCCGGGCCGCGCGCGTCGTCGACGATCGCAGCCTGGATCTACCCATGCCTTTGCGCGGCCTGATTGCCAGCAAGCTGGAGAAATCCGGCGTCCCTGCGCTGCAGACCGCAAAAATCAAAGGGTTCGTTCCGATCGGACGATCCGACCGGGCCAGTCTATACGACGATTCACTCCCTCCCGGTCTGATCCTGATCGAATAGACATGCGCGAGGCCCGCGCCGCTAGCGGCCATGCCGC
>DATFUG010000318.1:0-9638 GCA_035261025.1 Steroidobacteraceae bacterium
GCCGCCGCGCTCGACTGGCGCTCGCTGGCCGCACCGCTCCAGACCGTGGTGTTCTACATGGGCGCCTCGCAGTTGCCGCAGATCGTCGCGCGCCTGGTCCAGCACGGCGCGCCGCAGGACCGCCATGCGGTGCTCGTCGAGCGTGCGACGCTCCCCAATCAGCGCCTGATCGCGGGCCGGCTGGCGGATATCGCGGCCCAGGCCGCGGCCGCCTCGATCGGTGCGCCCTCGCTCCTGATCGTCGGCGATGTGGCGCAGTTCGCGGGACAGTTGGCCGCAGGCTCAGGAACGGGTGGTGGATGAAAACAGCGACTGATTTTCTGGATGCGATCGGCAACACGCCGATGATCCGCCTGCGCGGCCCGAGCGCGGCCACCGGCTGCGAGATCCTGGGCAAGGCAGAGTTCATGAATCCGGGCGGTTCGGTCAAGGATCGCGCCGCGCGCGCCATCGTCCTCGATGCTGAACGGCGCGGAGCGCTGCAGCCGGGCGGCACGGTGGTCGAAGGCACCGCCGGCAATACCGGCATCGGGCTGGCGCATGTCTGCAACGCGCTTGGCTACCGTTGCGTGATCGTCATGCCCGACAACCAGTCGCCGGAGAAATACGAGCTGATCGCCGCGCTGGGCGCCGCCGTGCATCGCGTCAAGGCCGTGCCCTACAGCGACCCGAACCACTACCAGAAAGTCGCCGGGCGCATGGCAGGCGAGCTGCCGCAGGCGATCTGGGCCAACCAGTTTGACAACACGGCCAATCGGCGCACGCACTTCGAGACCACCGGACCGGAGATCTGGGCGCAGACGGGCGGACGCATCGACGCCTTCGTGGCCGCGAGCGGCACCGGCGGCACGCTCGGCGGAGTGTCCGAGTATCTCAAGTCGCGGAACGCGAAAGTGCGCACGGTGCTGGCCGATCCTCCGGGCAGCGCCCTGTACGAATACATCCGCAGCGGCGTGCTCAAGGCCACGGGAAGCGGATCGGTCACGGAGGGCATCGGCATCGGGCGGGTGACGGCCAATATGCAGGATGCACCCGTGGATGATGCCGTGCACGTCGAGGATCCGGAGACCGTTGCCTGCGTGTACCGCCTGCTGCGCGAAGAGGGCCTGTTCCTGGGCAGCACCAGCGGCATCAACGTGGCCGCCGCGATCCGCGTCGCGCGCCAGCTCGGCCCCGGCCACGTGATCGTCACCATGCTGTGCGATACGGGATCGAAGTACCTCTCGCGCCTGTTCAATCATGACTGGCTGGTGCAAAAAGGATTGCTGGAGGCGGCCGAGTCCGGCTAGACGGGAACCACCGGAGCGGCTACGGTGTCCGGACGCATGATGAAGCAACCGCGGCGCACGCCGCTGCCCTGGCAAACGGCGAAATCCGCCGAGGATGATCCGCAGGCGCCGCAGCGCCTCGCGGCGATCCTGCGCAGTCCAAGCTATCTGCCCGGCGACGCCGATCCCGCGTTTCTGCAGCGCGAGGACACCCGCAGCCAGCGCCTGCAGCTCGATTACCTCAAGCCCGAGCTGCTGCTGGAGGCGGCGGGCATCCGCCACACCGTCGTCGTGTTCGGCAGCACCCGCATCACCGAACCGGCCGCGGCGCAGCGGCGGCTGGCGGCGGCGAGTGCCGCGGCCGCGCGCGCACCGGCCGATGCCGAGCTGCGCCAGCACGTCGCCGCCTGCGAACGCCTGGTCGCCAAGAGCCGTTACTACGGGATCGCACGCGAACTGGGCCGCCTGGTCGCGCAGTGCAACCCGGACCCCGCCCGCTGCCACACGGTCATCATGACCGGCGGGGGCCCGGGCATCATGGAGGCCGCCAATCGCGGTGCCTTCGACGCGGGTTCGAAGTCGGTGGGGCTGAACATCGACCTGCCGCACGAGCAGTATCCCAATCCCTATGTGTCGCCGGAGCTGTGCTTCCGCTTTCACTACTTCGCCATGCGCAAGCTCCACTTCCTGCAGCGCGCCCGGGCGCTGGTCGCTTTTCCGGGCGGCTTCGGCACGCTCGATGAACTGTTCGAGGCCCTGACGCTGCTGCAGACGGGCAAGATGGCGGCGGTGCCCGTGGTGCTGGTTGGCGAGCAGTACTGGCGGCGCGTCATCGACCTGCCGTTCATGATCGATGAAGGCGTGATCGATGCGGAAGACGCCGAGCTGTTCTGGTTTGCCGAAGATGCCGCCGCGATCTGGAACAGCATCCTGGCGTGGTATGAACGCTTCGGCGCGAATCCCTTCAGGGACTGAGGGGCGGGCAGGAAAATGGAACTGTCCTTTCACGGCGCCGACCGCGACGTCACCGGATCGTGTCACCGGCTCCAATCTGCCGGGCGCCAACTGCTGATCGACTGTGGCATGTTCCAGGGCGGGCGCGAACTCGAGGAAGAGAACGCCGCGCCGCTCGGTTTCGACGCCGCGGCGATCGATTTCCTGCTCCTGACGCACGCCCATCTCGATCACTGCGGGCGCCTGCCGCTGCTGGTCAAGCGCGGATTTCGCGGCGAGATCATCGCCACGGGTGCGACCCGCGAGCTCGCGCAAATCGTCATGCGGGACTCCGCCCACATGGCCGAGGACGATGCGGCCTGGCGCAGCCGGCGTTCGCGCGACGGCCGGCCGGTGGCGCCGCTGTACACGCAGGCGGACGTGGTCGCTGCGCTCGAGCGATTCGGCCGCGTGGCGGCCTATGGCGAGGAGCTGCAGCTCGCGCCTGGCCTGAGCGTGAGCTATCACGATGCCGGCCACATCCTCGGTTCGGCCCACGTGCTGGTGCGGGTGCAGGAGGCGGGCCGAGTGCGCCGGGTGCTGTTTTCAGGCGATATCGGTGGCGCCGGCCGGCCGATCCTGCGCGATCCGGCGCCGCCCGCCGCCGACATCGTGCTCATGGAAACGACCTACGGGGATCGCCTGCACCGCTCGCCCGCCGAATCAGCGGCGGAGCTCGTCGGCGTCGTGGGCGCCACGGTGGCCCATGGCGGCAACGTGATCATCCCGAGCTTCGCGCTGGAGCGCAGCCAGGAGATCCTGTATTCGCTCCGTGCCGCGGTGGCCGCGGGCGCCCTGCCGCCCAGGCTGCCCGTGTACGTCGATTCGCCCATGGCGGTGGCCGCCATCGAAGTCTACCGCGCGCATCCGGAGTGCTACGACGCCGAGGCCGCGGCCCTGATCGCCGGCGGCGGCGACCTTTTCGGCTTCGAGGGCCTGCACCTGGTGCGCAGTACCGCGGAGTCCATGGCACTCAATGCCATTGCCGGGGGAGCGGTGATCATCGCCGGGTCCGGGATGGCCACCGGCGGGCGCGTCCGTCATCACCTGGTGCACAATCTGCCGCGCGCGAGCGCCAGCATCGTGTTCGTGGGATTCGCGGCGCAGGGCACGCCGGCGCGCCGCATCATCGATGGTGCGCCCAGCATCACGCTGTTCGGCGAGGAGATCCCGGTGCGCGCGGCGGTCCACACGATCAACGGATTTTCGGCCCACGCCGACCAGGCAGAGCTGCTGCGCTGGCACACCCAGGCCGGCGGGGCAGAGCGTACCGTGCTCGTGCACGGCGAGTCACAGGCGATGCACGCCTTCGCGGCGTTGCTGCCCGGCGTACCGGTGTCGATGCCCGGGCCGGCCGAGCATCTGGTGCTGTGATGGCGCGCCTCGCTGCACTCGTTGCGCTGCTGGCCCTGCTGAGTCCACCGGCACGCGCTGAATGGGTCTCGCGCACCGAAGACGGCATCATGGGCACGCGCATCGTCGTCGAGCTCTGGGCCGAGGAACGCGCGGCGGGCGAGTCGGCGATCGATGCCGTCATGGACGAGATGCGGCACATCGACGCTTCGATGAGCACCTACAAGCCTGACAGCGAAGTCTCGCGGGTGAACGCGCTCGCAGCACAGGGGCCCGTCAAAATCAGCGCCGAGCTCTTTGGGTTGCTGAGTACCGCGCTGGAGTATTCCCGGATCACCGACGGTGCCTTCGACATCACCTACGCCAGTGTCGGGTTCATGTACGACTTTCGTGCCCGCGTCCGCCCCGACGAGAAACAGATTGCCGCCGCCTTGCCGGCGGTGAACTATCGCCACCTGCTGCTCGATCGCACCGCCGGCACGGTGCGCTTCTCGCAATCCGGCGTGCGCATCGATCTCGGCGGCATCGCCAAGGGCTACGCCGTCGATCGCAGCATGGAGATTCTGCAGCGCCGCGGCATCAGGCACGCCCTGGTCTCTGCCGGCGGCGACAGCCGCATCATGGGCGACCGTTTTGGCAAGCCCTGGATCGTCGGGATTCGCCACCCGGATCGCAAGGATGAGGTGATCGCGCGGCTGCCGCTGATCGATACGGCGATCTCAACCTCCGGTGACTACGAGCACTACTTCGATGAGAACGGAGTGCGCTACCACCACATCATCGATCCGCGCACCGGGCACTCCGCGAGCGCGGTGCGCAGCGCCACCGTGATTGCCCCGACCGCGACGCGCACCGACGGTTTGTCCAAGACCGCCTTCGTGCTGGGCGCGGAGGCGGCGATCAGTATCTACGAGAAGCTCGGCGACGTCGATGCCGTCCTGGTCAAGCCGGACGGCAAAGTGCTCTATACGAAGGGGTTGGCACCGCCCCCGGCCCCGCGCCCTTGACTCGCTCCCGGGCGGCCGTGCCGCTCTAGGGCGCCGCCGGCGCGGGTGGCGGGGCCACCTTGGCCTTGTAGGCGCGCAGCTCGACATTGAACTGATCGGCCAGTTTCTGGAGCTTTTCCACTTCCACGTTCTGGCGGTTGACGTATTCAGTGCTGATCCTCAGCTTCTCGGCATCCGTCATCTTGTCCCCACCCGCCGCGATCTTGGCGTCCTGCTCATTCCTGAGGCAGTCGGCAAAGGTGGCGATGGCCGCGTCGGCGTCCTTGATGGCATGCTGCGCGGCCAGCATCTGATCCTTGGTCGATGTGGCACCGTCGGGAATCTTGATGTCGTCATTGGGCGCCGGGCAGTCGGCATAAACCGGGGCCGCCGCCAGCGCGGCGACGAGCGTCAGGGGCAGCAGAGCATTCATCAGTGGCATCCTCTCGATTGGGTGGCGGAGTTCGGTCCTCGAAGGGCCGACAGGCCCCCATGTTAAGAGCACAAGGGCCACCGTGCCAACCGCCGGGCGGCCAGCGGTCTTGACGTGCACCGAAGCGGGCTGGGACAGTAGCGCTCAAATATGGCCATAAAACCCGTCCTGCGCATGGGCGACGCACGCCTGCTACTGGTCAGCGCCCCGGTGCGCGAATTCGGTACGCCGCAGCTGCGCGAACTGATCACCGACATGGAGGATACGATGCGGGCGGCCAGTGGCGCCGGACTGGCGGCACCGCAGATCGGCGTACTGCAGCGGGTGGTGATCTTTGGGGGAGGGCGGACGGAGCGCTATCCGGATGCGGACGCCGTGCCTTACACGGTGCTGATCAATCCCCGGCTCAAGCCGCTGCGCGGCGGCAAGGACGAGGACTGGGAAGGGTGCCTGTCGGTGCCGGGCCTGCGCGGCATGGTGCCGCGCTACCGCCGCCTGCGCTACCGCGGGAGCGACGAGTCGGGGCGGCCGATCGACCGAACGGTTTCAGGCTTCCATGCCCGCGTCGTGCAGCACGAGGTTGACCATCTCGACGGCGTGCTCTATCCCATGCGCATCCAGGATCTGCGGAAATTCGGCTATCTCGCCGAGCTGTTTCCCGGGCAGGATGTGCCGGACGAGTAATCGGGGTCCCTTGTCCGGCAGGCTAACTCTTGCCTTCGATGGCGCTGGCCACGGCCGCAAAGCCCCGATCGCGCGCCACATCCGCCGCGGTCGCGCGCTTCGTATTGCGCAGGGAAGTGCTGGCGCCGGCCGCGATCAGCAGTTTGCTCGCGGGCAGATTGCCCGCCCGGCTGGCGACCATCAAGGCGGTGTCGCCGACCTGGTTCTGGGTATCAACGCCGTCGTGCAGGCGCAGCAGGGCCTGCACCGCGCCTGGGCTGCCCTGGGCTGCGGCGAGAATCAGCGGGGTATCCCCGTGCACCGTTTTCAGATCTCGGCGTGCGTGGGCCTCGAGGAGCAGCTCCACCAGCTTGTCCTGCCCCGCGGCGCTCGCGCTCATCAGGGGCGTGAGTCCTTCCTTGTCGGCAGCGTCGACTTCTGCGCCCGCGGCCAGCAGCAGTTGTGCCACATCGGCGGCGCCGGCACGCGCGGCACGCCACAGGGCCGTCTCACCATGCTTGTCCGCAGCGCGCACCGAGGCGCCGCTGGCGAGCAGCATCTTGGCGAGAGCGGCATTGTCGACGGAGGCGGCCACCTGCAGCGCTGATTCGCCCTCGGCATCCACGGCATCGACCTTCGCGCCGGCCACCAGCAGCTTCAGGGCAACCTCAACACGGCCCGCGCGCGTGGCGGCCAGGAGCGGCGTGTCTTCGTGCTCACCGTGGGCGTCGGCGTTCACGCCGCTGGCGAGCAGATGGCTGACGATCTGCAGATCACCGCTCGTCGCGGCGAGCACCAGCACGGTGCGGCCGCGCTTGTCCATCAGGTGTGGATTGGCGTGCGCGGCGAGCAGGATCCGGAAGGCGTCGCCCGCGCCTGCGTGGTAGGCCACGTGCAGGAGCGTGTCGCCCTGGAGGGTACGGCTGTCGGCATCCGCGCCGGCCTGCAGGAGCCGTTGGGTGCCGTCGGCATCATTGCGGGCCACGGCCAGAGCCACCACCGGCCAGCCATGGTAGATATCACCCGGGCGGCCGGCGTCGAACTTGCTGCTGCGAGTCTCGCTCGAGGTGTGCGTGACGAGATTCTTTGCCCCGAGCGTGCGCAGCTGTGCCGCGGCAGCGTCGGCACCCACCGTCAGGGCCGCATCGAGGGCGGTGTACTCGCGGATGTCGGCCGCATCGAGCCGGGCGCCGGCCTGGACCAGCAGACTGACCGCTGCGGCGCGGTTGGCCCGCGCGGCGTAAAACAGCGCGGTGCGCTTCGCGCTGTCAAGCGCGCCCACCTGGGCACCCGCGCTCAGCAGCGCCTGCAGGATGTGAGTGTCCTCAAGCTGCACGGCCAGCATCAGCGGCGTGACACCAAAACTGTCGGCGAGATTGACGTCGCTCCCCTGGGCGATGAGAAATTGCACCGAGCCGGCCGCGCCGGCCGCCACGGCGTGTGCGAGCACCGTGGCACCAAAGGGATCGCGCAGCGTCCGGAGCGAGGCGCCCAGTAACTTCAGGCAGTCCACTTCACCGTTGCGGGCGCTGTAGATGGCCAGATCGACACGCAGCGCATTGTCTGCCAGCCCGGCCCAATCGGCACTCAGGGGCGCGCGGCCCAGGCGCACATCCTCGATGGCGGCCGGATAGCCGAGCGCGGCCGCCCGCTGCAGCAATGCGGCCGCCTCGCCGGGCGGCGCGTCGCGCCGCTGTGCGGCCAGCGCCGCGAGCACATAGGCGGCGGTGGCATTGTTCTGCTCCAGGCTCTGGCGCAGCCACGATTCAGCCTTGGCGCGGTCGATCGCCATCCCGACGCCGTTGAGTTGCATCAGGCCCAGCAGCAGCTGTGCTTCCGCGCTGCCGGCATTAGCGCTCTGGCGCAGCTTTTCCAAAGCGCTCGGGTAGTCGCGCATGCGCAGCGCGATCCGGGCGGATTCCAGCGCCGGGGGTTTCGGGGTCGCGGCCATTGCGGCGTCCGCGCTCGAGAGCAGCGCCATGGCCGCCAGCAGCAAGCGCGGCCGCGACGCCATCAGGCGGTCCCGTATTTGGTCTCGACGCGCACGCCCACTTTATTCAGGAATTCGTTCGGCAGTACGCCGCCGGCACTGACGATGACGGCCTTGTTCCGGATCTCCACCTGCTTGCCGCCGTGTTCCAGGATGACTAGGTCCGGGTGGATGTGAGCGACGCTCGAGGACAGCAGGAGCTTGAGATTGCCCCGGTCCGCCGCCTGCGCGACGCGCTGGCGATTGCGCGGCTTGGCCCGTCCGAAGGCCTCGCCGCGATAGGAGAGCGTCACCTGCGTGCCCGAAACTTCGGCGATACTCGCCGCGGCCTCCAGCGCGCTGTCGCCGCCGCCGACCACGAGCACTTCCTGCCCGACGTACTGGTCGGGGTCGATCAATCGATAAACGACCTTCGGCAATTCCTCGCCCGGCACAGCGAGTTTGCGCGGCGTGCCGCGCCGGCCAATGGCGAGCAGTACGGTCGAGGCGCGATAGGCCGCCTTGGAGGTGCGCACGACGAATCCATCGTCTTCTTTCTCGACGGCCTCGACCCGCTCGCTGCACTGGATGCGCAGCTGTTCCTTCTCCATGATCTCGGTCCAGACCGTGAGCAGCTGTTCCTTGGAGGTCTGGCGAAAGTGAAACTTGCCCACCAGCGGCAGATCGACCGGCGCGGTCATGACGAGTTTGCCGCGCGGATACTTGAACACGCAGCCGCCGAGTGATTCCTGCTCGACGACGCGATACGTCAGGTTGAGCGATTTCGCAGTCAGCGCGGCGGCCATGCCCGCCGGGCCGGCGCCGACGATCAGCACGTCGAGGCGCTTGCCAGGCGCGCGTTTGCCCTGCTTGGCGATGGATTCGATGGCCTGGCGACCCTGCACCAGCGCGTTGCGGATCAGGCCCATGCCGCCGAGCTCGCCGGCGATATAGACACCGGGTACGTTGGTCTCGAAATTGGGATTGAGCACCGGCAGATCGACGCCGCGAGTCTCGGTCCCGAACACGAGCGTGATGGCATCGACCGGACAGGCCGACTTGCAGGCGCCGTGCCCGATGCACTCGGTCGGACTGACGAGGTGGGCCTTGCCCTCGATCAGGCCCAGCACGTGGTGGTGGGGCTGTTCGGGGCAGGCGCGCACGCAGGCGCCACAGCCCAGGCAGCGCACCGGATCAATACTCGGATGGAGCGACGCCGGCTCGAGAAGCCCGGCTTCCTTGGCCTCCTGGTGCACCTCGCGGCTGATTCTTTCGGCACGGAAATGCCGCCGCAGGTACCAGATCATGGTCAGCAGCAGCGGCGCGGCGTAAAAGGCGTAGAGACTGGCGTTCATTCTTCCGGCTGGAGAACAGGACTGCAGTGGGTACCCATCAGCTCAAGACTAATGCACTATGTGCGTAGCTTCCGTGAGTCGCCGCACGTGTCAACATGTCGCCATTTCTGTGTACTGTCCCGCAGTAGCGACAGCGTGACCCCACCCCAAGAGGCTTTACAATCGATGACAGTCCGTGTAGGGCTTCTTATGAGCATGATCATACAATGAGTGCGGCAAACGCTTTCTACTTCGTTGTGGGCGCACTGGCGGCAGTGGCGCTGCTGTTCGTCGTGTATCCGTGGGTCGCAGGGCAGCCGCGCCGGCAGCTGCTCAGCGCCTTGCCGCGCTGGGTCCCGATTGGCGGTGCCGTTGCCGTGGCCGGAGCGTTGGCACTTTACTTAATGTTGGGCAGCCCGCAGCTCACCGCCTCCGATGCCGTGGCGGCCGGCGCCACGGCGCCCGCGGGCGAGAGTGGCGCAACCATGCCCAGCGCGTCGGCGCCCGCCGCCGTGACGCCGCAGCAGCGCCAGGCCGCCGGTTCGATGGACACTGCGGTGGCCGGACTGGAGCGGCGCCTCGGCGCCGGTGGCGGGAGCGATGCGGACTGGGAACTGCTCGCCCGCTCCTATGAATTTC
>DATFUG010000319.1:0-5685 GCA_035261025.1 Steroidobacteraceae bacterium
ACCTACGAAGGCGTAAGCCGGCAGATTTACAGTCTGCTCCCGTTGGCCGCTTGGGTACCCCTCCCCAAGAAAAAACGAGCCGCGTATTCTGATTTCGCGGCTGCCGGGTGTCAATGCAGTTTTCGGGCCAAGTGACCCTAATTTTCTGGGGGTACGGGAACTTAGGAAGGCGGGCCGGGCCGTCGGGGGCTCAGCGCCGGCGCCCGTTGAGGTAGGTATCGACGGCGGCCCGGACGGCGCGGGCGGCCTCCGGGCTGGCCGCGAAATCCAGGTCGATCATGCCCAGGTCGTCCATCAGGGCCCGTACCTCCAGCGACTCCGTCTTGCCCTGGTACTGGACCTCGAAGTGCCAGGTCCGCGGCTGGTCCGCCTTCAGGCCGTCGATCTCCTGGCTGAGCCGGTCCGCTTCCGCACGGCCAAACCCGCTCCCGAACAGGTGCGCGACCTGGTGCAGGACCGCGGAGGAAAAGCGCACATCAAAGCTCGTTGTGACCCGCACGGGATCCGCCGCCACCGAAGTATTTCCGGAGATCGTGAGAGATAGGCCCATGATTAGGGCTATTAGCAGCGCTATCTCCGGAGTTCGCCGATTTTCCCGTCGCGCGGTGCATTTCATACTCTCTATTATAGCAGCCGGGCCTCCCGCACCGGCAGCAGGCGCCACTGGCCCGGCCGCAGGTCCTCGGGCAAACCGACCGGTCCATAGCGGAGCCGAGCCAGGCGGCTGACTTCCAGCCCGACCTCCTGCCAGAGCCGCCGGACCTCCCGGTTGCGACCCTCGCGCAGCGTGACCCTGAACCAGCTGTGGCTCCCGCTCCTGCCCTTGATCTCGAGGGTATCGAAGCGCCCCGGACCGTCCTCCAGCACCACCCCGGTGCGCAGCCGCTCGAGCACCTCCGGTGTGGGATGGCCATGGACGCGCACCAGGTACTCGCGCTCGACTTCAGCCGAGGGGTGCATGAGCCGGTGCGCCAGCGCACCGTCCGTGGTGAACAGCAGCAGGCCGGTGGTATTCACATCCAGCCGGCCGATCACCACCCAGCGCCCTGACGGCGGAGGCGGAAGATGCTCGAACACGGTCGGCCGTCCGGCCGGATCACGGCGCGTGGTCACCTCTCCCAGGGGCTTGTGATACATCAGCACGGCGCGCTCGCTGAGCGGCGCCGTATCCAGGGCTTGACCATCCAGACGGATATCCGCGCCCGGCTCGGCGCGCTCGCCCAGCTGCGCGACGCGCCCCGCCAGTGTCACGCGCCCGGCGCGGATCCACTGCTCGATTTCGCGGCGCGAACCGTGGCCCGCCGTAGCGAGCAGTTTCTGCAGTCTCTCCGGCACGCGGATGACGCCTCTAGCGCGTCGGCAGGCTGATCTTCCGGAACAGCTCGGCCTGTCCATCTCCATCGCGCGCCTCGATGGCGCGATCGATCAGGCGGCGCGTGAGGTGCGGGCCGAACAGCTGCATGAACTCGTAGGCGAAATTGCGCAGCAGCGTGCCGCGCCGGAAACCGATCCAGGTGGTGTGAATCGGGAACAGGTGCGAGGCCTCGATCACCACCAGGTCCGCGTCGTGCTGCGGCTCGATGGCGACGCTGGCGACGATGCCCACGCCTAAGCCTAAGCGCACATAGGTCTTGATCACGTCCGAATCCCGCGCCGTCAGGGCGACGCTGGGGGTCAGGTGTTCGCGCGCGAAGACCGTATGGAGCGAAGAGGCGCCGGAGAAGCTGAATACGTAGGTCACCAGTGGATATTTCGCCAGCTCCTGGAGCGTCAGTTTCTGCTCGTTTGCCAGCGGGTGATGACGCGGCACGATGACCTGGCGATGCCAGCGGTACACGGGCAGTAGCACCAGGCCGGGGAACAGGCCGTCCGATCCGGTGGCGATGGCGAGCTGCACGCGATCGGTCGCCACCATCTCGGCGATCTGCTCGGAAGTGCCCTGGTGCAGGTGCAGCTCGACCTCCGGGTAGCGCTCGCGAAACGCCTGCACGACCGGCGGCAATACATAACGGGCCTGCGTGTGCGTGGTCGCAATCGCCAGCGTGCCACGGTTGTCCTGGTTCAGATCCGCGGCCACCGCCTTGAGGCTCTCAATCTCGGCCAGCGCGCGCGTGGCGTACTCCAGCACACGCGTGCCCTGGGGCGTGACGCGTGCAAAGGCGCGTCCCTCGCGCACGAACAGGTCGAAACCCAGCTCGCGCTCAAGGGCCTTGAGGGCGCGGCTGATCGCCGGCTGGGAAGTGCCCAGCGCGGAGGCCGCCTGCGTGACCGAAAGTCCGTGCCGGGCGATCGCCACTGCATACTGCAGCTGATGGAAATTCATGGAGAACCCGTTGGCCAGCTCATGGCGATTATAACAACGCGTTATTAGAGAATGGCCTTTTCTTTATCGATCGGCCAGTACCTCCAGATTAAAGTGGGGGATGATTTACGACACCATCCTCGGCACCATCGGCCGCACCCCGATCGTGCGCATCCATCGCCTCGCGCCCCAGCGCGTGACGATGTACGTGAAGTGCGAGTTCTTCAACCCATTGGGTTCGGTGAAAGACCGCCTGGCGATCGCCATCATCGAGGACGCCGAGCGCCGGGGCGAGCTCAAGCCGGGGCAGACGGTGGTGGAGGCCACCTCCGGCAATACGGGGATCTCGCTGGCCATGGTCTGCGCCGCCAAGGGCTATCCCTTTGTCGCCGTGATGGTCGAGACCTTCTCGGTGGAGCGGCGCAAGATCATGCGCATGCTGGGCGCGAAGGTCATCCTGACGCCCGCGGCGGAGCGCGGCACCGGCATGGTGCGCAAGGCCGCCGAGCTGGCGGAGAAGAACGGCTGGTTCCTGGCGCGGCAGTTCGAGAATCCCGCCAATCCGGCCTATCACCGCAGCACCACCGGCCCCGAAATCGTCGCCGATTTCGTCGGCAGCCGGCTCGACTATTTCGTGACCGGCTGGGGCACCGGCGGCACCCTGACTGGAGCCGGCGAGATCATCCGCCTGGCGAGGCCGGACACGCGCGTCATCGTGTGCGAACCGGAAGGCGCCGCACTCCTGTCGGGCAAGCCTTTTACGCCGCACAAGATCCAGGGCTGGACGCCGGACTTCGTGCCGGCGGTGCTCAATCGCAACGTGGCCGACCGCATCGTGACGGTCACGGACGCCGAGGCCATCGACACCGCGCGGCAGCTGGCGCGCCGCGAGGGCCTGTTCGTGGGCATCTCGAGCGGCGCCACCTTCGCTGCCGCACTCACGGTGGCGCGCCAGGCGAGCGCCGAATCGGGCCCCGGCGCGGTCATCCTCGCCATGCTGCCGGACACCGGCGAACGCTACCTCTCGACCGCGCTGTTCGAGGGCATTCCTGATGGCTCCGATCCCGAAAGCTGAGCTGCGCGTGGCTGACACGCCGCGTTCCCGCGAGGTGAAGGGCCGGGAAGCGGCGCCGGGCGCGAATGCGGCCGCGCCACCCTCCGTGATTCCGCTTCCCGATCCCTTCCCCCTGTATCGCGGTGGCGTGCTGCACGGTGCCGGGATCGCCTACGAGACCTGGGGCCAGCTCAACGCCGCGCGCGACAACGCCATCCTGTTGTTTACGGGCCTCTCGCCGTCCGCGCATGCGGCGGCCACCGAGGCCGATCCGAGCCCGGGCTGGTGGCAGCGCATGATCGGGCCCGGCCTGGCGATCGACACCCGCCGCTATTTCGTCGTGTGCGTCAATTCGCTGGGCAGCTGCTTTGGTTCGACGGGCCCGGCGTCCATCGACCCGGCCACCGGCCAGCGCTATCGGCTGGGGTTTCCGGAAGTCGCCCTGGAGGATATTGCGCGTGCCGGCTACGCCACCGCACGCGCGCTGGGCATCGAGAAGCTCGACGTGGCGATGGGCGCCTCGCTCGGTGGTTCCCTGGCCATCGCCTTTGCAGCGCTGATTCCGGAGGGCGCGCGACGCCTGATCAGCATCTCCGGATCGGCGGCCGCCTCCCCGTTCGCCATCGCGCTGCGTTCCGTGCAGCGCGAAGCGATCCTGCGCGATCCGGACTGGCAGGGCGGCAACTATCCGCCCGAGCACCCGCCGCGCAACGGCATGCGCCTGGCGCGCAAGCTCGGCACGATCACCTACCGCTCGGCGACGGAATGGCGGCAGCGCTTCGGACGCAATCCGATCGACGGCAATGCGCTGCGCGCCAGCCCGTTCGCACCGCGCTTTGCCGTCGAGGGGTATCTGGAGGCGCAGGCCGAGCGCTTCACGCGCGTCTACGACCCCAACTGCTATCTGTACCTGTCGCGGGCCATGGACCGCTTCGACCTGGCCGAACACGGCGGCTCCTACCGCACCGCACTCAGCCGCAGCGGCGTGCAGCAGGCGCTCGTCATCGGTGTCCAGAGCGACATGCTCTACCCGCTGCACGAGCAGGCCGCGATCGCCGAGGCCCTCGAACAGGCCGGCGTCGCCACGCGCTTTGCAAGGCTCCCCTCGCTCGAGGGCCACGACGCCTTCCTGGTGGATATCCCGCGCTTCGACGCCGAGATCCGCGCCTTCCTGGCCTAAGGGCCGCTCCCTGCGGCGCACCGCGGTGGTGCGCAACCTCACTGAGATCGTTCGGGTGTGAAATAGTTCACAGTACGAACATATTTACAAAACGGTAATCAAGCCGCCTCTTGCACTGCATACAAAATAGGGTATCGTATTGTTCGCAGGACAAACGATATGGATGTCCTGCCTGGTTGTTTTGCAAGGAGCACTGTCATGAACGAATTGAATCTCAACCCGGCCACCACCACCGGCCTTGCCGGTGAACGGGCGGCGGTCATGTCGACCCGCACCGCTCCTGGCCCGGCACCGACCAGCGCGCGTGGGATTGCCTCAGCGCTGCAGCGCCGGCGCCGCCTGCACGCGGCGCGCTTCCGGTTCGAGGATAAGGGTTTCCGGCTGTTTCGCGTCTACTAGCGCCAGCAGCCGCTGGAATCGAGCGGCGAGCGCACGCCCTGATCGTCGATCCTGAACGTCAGGCACGCTGCCGTATCCGAGGTCTGCGTGCCGATGGCGACCGCCTGCACGGTATAGGTGTTGGCGGTCGCCGCGGTGAAGCTCACGGTGTAATGCCCGCCGAGCGTCTGGCCACCAGCGGTGAGCTGGATTCCAAGGCCGGCCGGCGGCGCCGCGATCGCCGTCGCCAGACTTTGCGCGTACTGGTTGTTCTGCAGGAAGAATTTTTCCTGCGCGACCTGGATCGCCAGCAGCGCCATGCGCGCTTCCGTGCGGGTGGTACGCCTCACGTAGGTGCGGTAGGCCGACACCGCGATGGTGGTCAGGATGGCCACCACGCTGATCACGACCATGAGTTCGATCAGCGTGAAGCCGCGCGCCGCACGGGGCGTCCGGGTGTTGCAGTTCGACAGCTTCATGGGCATTCCTCGCGGCAGGTCAATTGGCCATGCCTTCACGCCAGTAGGTCTTGCGGCGCTGGTTGAAATTCGTGCATACGCTCAGTACCTCGACGCCGGAGAGGCAGGTGACGCTGCCGCCGGCGTTGCCGGGGCCGCCACTGCCGCTGCCACTGCCACTGGAGCTGCCCGGGAACAGGAAGGCGGTGTCGGGCGCGATGCCGCCCTGCCGCAGATCCTGGCTCCGTTCGTCCGTGGTCATCGTGCCGTCCTTGTTGCGGTCAATCGTCGGCGCGCCGGTGAACACGCTCAC
>DATFUG010000320.1:0-6783 GCA_035261025.1 Steroidobacteraceae bacterium
CTGACAGCCCCGGGCGTTGTCGCCTTCCCACGACACCGCACGCCACCATATGTCTGACCGTTTACCAGTCAGCGGTTGGTACTGACCTGCTGACATTCTTCGGCCCCTGGCTGACTCAGGAAGCAGCCTGAACCGGATGACAGATTAAGAGAGGTTGCCAGGGAGCAGAATGACCCCCCATTGGAGGCTGGCCCGACCTTTCAGCACGACCAGGATCTACTGGCAACCGTGTTCATTCTGCGCGCGTAGGACGCATATCTGCCCCTCCCGGAGTCCAAAATGGTGGCAATTGTCTGCTGTTAGCGTGCAATGGCCCGGCAGCAAGGGCGGGCACTAGACCCGCATATTACCTTGTAAAACCCTGGGTACTTGTACTTCGCCGGTGCCGTGAACAGTCGCCCGCCAGAGTGCTCGTCGTTGGCAGCTACGGCGTGGTCGGCAATCTGGGCACACCCAGGTGGCCCTCCAAGCTGTGCAGGCGGGCGAGATCGACGACCCCGGATATGCTCACCACCGTGAATTCGCGCGGCTCAGTGACAATAATCACGAGACCCTGGGCAGGTTCGCCGTCGGCCGCCAAATAAATGTCCACGTCTGAATGATCAGCTTCGCTGTGGGTTTGCACCACCCGCCGCCAATGCGGTGCTGCCAGCTGACTACGCAGCGTGGCAATCTCGGCGCTCGGAACTGAATAGGGCTCTTGGAAGCTGAAGCTGCGTACGTAAATGCTCTTTAGGCCCCGAATGGCAGCCTTGGCGTTCGCATCTCCGGGATCAGAAGGGTCGAGGAACTGTCCGGCCATCCTGAGCGTGTCTTCATCGAGCGAGATGACCACCGAATCGCTGGCCTTGGCGCGTAGCGAGTCGAATTTTGGCAGAAGCAGTTCTGCGGCCGAGCTGACGGATGAAAGGCATGCCGTCGCATACGCTACGCGAAGCATCCGCCATCCTACGCTCCGACGTGCCCAACTCATCCGCCATGCTCCCCTGCGTCGCTGCCGTGCCAACGCACAGCCCGGTAAGCGCGATCGAGCGAGCGGCTCGTGATGGTCAGTGCCTCGAGCAGTTGGGCATGCGCACGCTCGCGCTGCTGGTGCTGATAAAGCAGGATGCCCAGACCACTGGCCAGCACCACACTGGCCGCCATAGCCATCGAACGCCAGCCGTGACGCCTGACAGCGGTCGCTGAGTCACGCGCGGCTGCCAGTCCAGTCAGCAGCCCCGCCGTGAACTCGCGCGAGGGCTCAACCGGCCGCAGCGCCCGGCGCAGTTCCTGTTCAAGGTCGTGAGTCATGACAGGCGTTCCCTCAATACGTCGAGGGCGCGGCGAAGATGGCTCTTGACCGTATTCAGCGGCATGTCGAGGAGCCGGCAGATCTCGGAGGGGTCCATATCTTCCTGGTAACGCAACACGACCACGGCGCGCGGATGCGGCGGAAGTTCACCGATTAGTACACGCAGGCGATTGACCAGCAGGTGATCACCGGGTTCGTGCTCATCAACCAACGACACTCCATGCTCATCCGTCGACGAGGGTGGACGGCGGCGTAGCTGATCGATGGCCCGATGCATCGCGACACGCCGTAGCCAATGCCGCGCGTGCGTGGTGCTGTCCAGCGTACCGATCCTCTCGTGCAGTTGTATGAACACCTCCTGCGTCAGATCCTCGGCCGCGGCTCGATTTCGCAACATGCGCAGACCCAGGCTGTAGACCATGCCCTGGTGTTCGCGAACCAACCTGGCAAATGCCGCCGCGTCGCCCGCGCGCACCGCCGCCCAGGAGGCAACGCAGGCTTCTGGGCTGTCCGCATTCAATCGGCCGCGGTCTTTGCTTCAACGACGGCCACGACGTGCTTGGGTATGCCCATCTGTCCACCCATGCCAGCGAGATCCTTCAGATCGACGGTCCCGACCAGATTGACTATCGTGAACTCCCGTGGTTCCGCGGCGATGATCGCGAGCCCAGTGGGCCGCTCCCCATCCAGTGATACGTACACATCGACGTCCTTGTGATCCGCTGCGCTATGGGTCTGCACCAGCCGCTTCCATCCCGGAGCTTGCAGCTGACGGCGCACAGAATCAATATCGCTGGCCGAATAGGCCTCATCGGTGCTGAATTCATAGCTGTGCACCTCGATCTCACGTAGACCCGCCATGAACCGGCGAGTGGCCGCAGCGTCAGGGTCCTTGTTATCCACGAAATGGCTGGCGAGGTGCAGCAGACCGGCATCCAGCGATATATCGGTGTGCCCGCTGGCGCGGGCGGCCAAGACACTGAAATCAGGCAATCTGAGGTGTCCGTCCTGGGCCAGCGCGGCCACCGGCAGGGCAAATGCCGCCAGTGCCAAAATCTGTCTCGCTCTATTCATGGGTGAATTCCTATGGGCGATCTTATAAGTAGGGGCTCTTAGTGCTAATACGCAGCAGCGGGCCCAAAGGGTGCAGCGACTGCCAGGCTCGCCCGAACCGGGGCGGGTAGACAACGGCACCGGCTTCGTGCATGTTCCGGAGATCAGGACGGGGGACGCAAATGAAACACGCGGTGGCGCTCGTCTCGTTGCTCGTGGCACTCGTTTCCTGCGCAACCACCCCGCCGATCCCGCCCTTTACGGGCCCGTCGGCCATCATCAAGGATTCCTTCAGTAACCTCACCGGTACTACGAAGGCGGACCTGTTTTATCTCGATGCGATCGACGGCAAGAGTGTTCGGAACGCCTTCGATGAGACCTTCCAATTGAACTATGGTCACGGCATGGTCTTGAAGCCTCATGCCTATGAACGGTCTGTGCCGGCGAGAGAAGCCAAATATCAACTGCACGGACGCACATACTTTGCCGCACCGATTCTGGAAATGGCGGGTCATGCCTTCCAGATTGAGGGAGAGGTTGTGCTCACGCCCGAGGCGGGCGAAACCTACGTCGTAAAGGGCGAACTGTCCGCCGATCACAGCGCCATATGGGTGGAGAACGAGAAGACCGGCGCCCAATTGGGCAATAGGCTGCTCATTGCCGGATCGGCGGAGGTGAAGATGTTCATGAAATCACCGCCTGTACAGCAGCTGCCACCCAGCCCCTGACGGGTGTGGGAGCGAATCTCATCGCGCCGCCTATGTGTCCCGCAAGCGGCTCTGTTGCGGTGAGTCGGAGACGTCACCCCATGACATTTCAATTGGGTCCGGCGGCGTTCTGAATCAATGCGCCGTAGAAGCGGATGAGTTCGGCGTAGTTGGCGACTGACATACGCTCATCGGTGCCGTGAAAGCGTGCCAGATCCTCGCTCCGGGCGCGGACGGGCGAAAACCGGTAGATGTCATCGGCCACGGCCGTCATGTGACGGGAATCCGTGGCCGCCAGCATCAGCCCCGGCACGACCAGGGTCCCCGGAAGCACCTCGCGTATGGTGCGATCAATCACCCGGTAGGCGGCTGAGGTGACCGAGGACACCCGTGAAGGCTCGTCGGCCGGGTAGGCGGGCGCGATCCGGATCTGCTCGTCCTGCACCACGCGGCGCACGTGATCGATAACCGTTGCTGCGCTGTCACCCGGCAACAAGCGGAAATTGATCAGGGCTTCCGCCTGGCCCGGTAGCGCGTTGTCCTTGTCGCCGCCACGGATCTCCGTGAGCGCCGTGGTGGTGCGAATCAGGGCGTTCGTGGACGGGCTCGCTTCCAGTTGCCGGCGCACGATGGGCTCGAACAGCCAGAGGTTCGCCATGGCGACCCGCTTAAAGCCCGTGAGTTCAGGCGCGATGGCCTCAAACATCTGCGCCGTGACGCCTGCAATCGCCGCCGGCATGGGCGCGGCCTGAATGCGCTCGATGGCGGTCGAGAGCGCGCCGATGGCAGAGCGCGCCGGTGGCATCGAGGAATGGCCAGGGGTGGCGTACGCCGTCAGGCGCAGGGTGACCGAACCCTTTTCCGCGATGCCGATCAGGGCCGTTGGCGGCTTGAGTCCCGGCAGTATGCCTTCCGCAATGAGCAGCCCCTCATCCAGGGCAAACTCACAGTGCACGCCACGCTCAGCCAGCAGCCGGGCAACCTTGCTGGCACCTTCCGCGCCACCGTTCTCCTCGTCGTGGCCGAACGCCAGGTAGATCGTGCGCCGCGGCTTAAAGCCACCGGCCACCAGCGACTCGACCGCCTCGAGGATGGCCATCACGTTGCCCTTGTCATCCCAGCTGCCGCGACCCCATATGAACCCATCGCGGATGTCGCCGGAGAACGGACCGGCGTGCCAGTCCTTCTCCGTGCCGGGCGCCACCGGTACGACATCCTGATGAGCCATCAGCAGGATCGGCTTCGCCGCTGGATCCTGGCCCGTCCAGGTATAGAGGAGGCTATAGCCGTTCACGATCTCGCGCTGCAGGAGCGCGTGAAGGTGAGGGAACGTACGTTCGAGGTAGGCGCGAAATTCGAGCAGCTGGGCCAGAGTTTCCGCCGAAGGGGTCTCAAACGATATCGTGCGAAATCGAATCGCCCCGGCGAGCCGCGCCGACACGGCCCCGCTATCGACAGGAACCGGCGTTGAGGGGCGCACCGCGATCTGTTGGGAACGGTGTCGCAGGGTGTTGATCGCAAGTATGAGCGCGACGGACGCGACAACGGCAATGAATGCGAACGATGCGCGCCGAATCATTGGGCCACCCGGGGCAATCGCGAGCTAGGCACCCAGCTCGCGAAGGATTCGGTCCTTGAGTTGCTGGGCCTCGGGGCTCGAGAGCTTGCGCGGGTGCTCGAATGGAACCTCATAGGTCGCCTGGATTTTCGCCGGGCGCGCTGACAGCACGAAGATGCGGTCCGCAAGGTGGATCGCTTCTTCCACATCGTGGGTGATCAGCACGACGGTATGGCGCTCTTCCGCCAGAATCCGCAGCAATTCCTTGCGCATGCGAAAGCTCAGCAAGGCATCCAGCGCGGAAAAAGGCTCATCCATGTACAGAATTTCCGGCTTCACCACCAGCGCGCGGGCCAGTTCTGCCCGCTTGAGCATGCCGCCCGACAGCTCGTGCGGATAGCTCAGCTCGAAGCCTTTCAGGCCAACCAGGTCGGCATAGTGGTCTGCCAGTTGCTCCTTGTTGCTGGGGGCGTGACCATTGAGCCCGAACATCAGATTCTGCTGCACCGTCAGCCACGGGAAGACCGAGCCGTGCTGCGAGATGAGAATGCCCTTGGCGCTGGGTCCAATCCGGGACGCGCCATCGACTTTCACGGTGCCTTCGTCCGGCGGATCGAAGCCGGCGATGACGTTCATCAGGGTCGTCTTGCCGCAGCCCGAGGGGCCGACGAAGGCGACGAACTCGCCGTCGGCGACGTCAAAGCTGACGTCGTTGACGACCTGCAGCGATCCTTGATCCGTGAGGAAGCCTTTTTTCAGCCCCTTGACGGCAATTTTAGCGGGCATAGCGCCACCTGACGATCTTGAGTCCTTCCAGCAGCCGCATGGTGCCGTCAAGCGACAGGCCGATCAACCCGATGATCACCATGCCGCTGATGACCAGATCGTACCGGTTGCCGGCATTGCGTGAGTCAATGATCAGATACCCAAGTCCGGAGCGCAGTGCAATCATTTCGGCTGCGACCACGACGAGCCAGGCCACGCCCAGGCCAATGCGCATGCCAACGATGATCTGCGGCAGCACGGCGGGGATGATGACCTGGCGAAACAGGGTGTAACGGGACACGCCAAAATTCTCCGCCGCCCGCAGGTAGCGCCGCTCGATGGTGTGCACGCCGGCGGTGGTCTGCACCACCATCGGGAATACGGATGAGATAAAGATGAGAAATATCGGCGATGCGTTGCCGACGCCGAACCAGAGGATGGCAATCGGGATCCAGGCAATCGGAGATATAGGTCGCAGGATCTGGAAGATCGGGTTGAAAGTCCAAAACGCACCCTTGACCCATCCCATCCACAGTCCCAGCGGCACCGCAAAAAGGACAGCGAGGCTGAATCCCGTGCCGACGCGCATTAGCGAGGCGCCGATGTGTTCCCACAGGGTGCCGTCCCGGATCAGTTCCAGCGTGCCCTGCACGACTTGCCAAGGGGTAGGAAAAATCGCGCTCCGCGTCAGATCGACCACCAGCCACCAGAGCGCGATGAGGAGCGCGATGACGGTGACCGAAGGAGCCACCTTCCCGAAGATCGAAATCGCTGACCGTTTCATCACCACCCCATCGCTCCCAGGAGTGCCCGCAGCCGCCACCGCAGCCTAGCCCAGGCGGATTCGGGCTTCGGGTCAACGATGATCGTCATCTGTCCACTGGCATGTGCCGTACAGGCAAACTGATAATCGGATGCCACGGCAAACGGGAGGCGGAAGCTCTGGCCCGGCATCATCAGGGTGGGACCGAAGATCTGCGGGACATCGTCCAGATTCCGCAGGACGAGGATATCCTGCAGGCCAAGGGTCAGATGGATCCTGGTGGGGAGTATTTCTACTTTATTTCCCGCCATGCGCCGAGCCCAGGTTCCCTTCGGAATCTCGAACAGCACGTCCCGCGAAGGGGTCCGGATGGGGGTAAACGCGGCCCAGGCCAGGGCGCCCAGCCCGATGGTGGCGAGCGACAATCCCACCCGGCGAAGGTACCTCATAACTTGTGTGTGCTGCGGTAGTGGTAAGCAAGGGCCTACTTCTTTAGCAAGAACCGCACATCATGCACGAAATCGTCGGCATTGTGTCCAAATGGCATCAGGGCGCGCAGGGCCCCGCTCTGGTCAATCAGATAAATGAACGAGGAGTGGCTCAGCGCATAGCCGCCCGGGACGGCCACTTTTTTCCCTACGGA
>DATFUG010000321.1:2500-4377 GCA_035261025.1 Steroidobacteraceae bacterium
TCATGCAGCGCGATCGGCTGGCTGGCCCTGAATCGCTTGCTGAAATCGTCGCGCTCCAGCATCCGCGCCACCGTCGCGCGCGCGGCGATCTCGATCAGGCCCGCGGCGTTCATCGCCCCGAACCAGCGCGAATTGAAGTCGACGCGCGTCCGCGCGCGCTCGAGGATGCGGAAAATCTGCTGCTCGTAAGTGCGCGCGTTGGCCTGGATCTCCTCCGGTGTGAGCCGCGGACGCGTGGCGTTGCGGCCGCTGGGATCACCGATCATGCCGGTGAAGTCACCGATCAGGAACGTGACTTCGTGACCGAACTGCTGGAACTGGCGCAGCTTGTTGATGAGCACCGTGTGCCCCAGATGCAGGTCCGGTGCGGTCGGATCAAACCCGGCCTTGATGCGCAGGGCCTCGCCCCGCTGCAGCTTTTTCTGCAGATCGGGGAGCGTCAGCACTTCCGCCGCGCCGCGCTGGAGCTCGGCCATCTGCTCGGCCACTGGTACGGTGATCTTCGCCATGAATTCCGCTCTGAACCCCCGGTTGGAACCGGCTCCACGGCCCTGCGCCAGCGCATTACTCTAGCAGCAAAGCGGCCGCCCAAGGCTGTAACACAGCGGCTGCGGCGCTGTGGCTACAATGAGGATTCAGACCCCGTGCGAGCGAGACTTGGATCAACCGCAATTCAGGGCCCCTCAGAACTTCATCAACCGCGAAATCGCGGCGCTGGAGTTCAACTCGCGCGTCCTGGCGCTGGCCAGGGATTCGCGCGTGCCGCTGCTGGAGCGGCTGCGGTTCCTGTGCATCTGTTCCTCCAACCTGGACGAATTCTTCGAGATCCGGGTATCCGGGCTCAAGCAGCTGCTCGAGCTGGGCTCGACCCAGACCGCGCCGGACACCCTGAGCATTCCCGAGCAGCTCGCCGCGATCCATGAACGCACGCTGCGGCTGATCGAGGATCAGTACGGCGTCCTGAACGGCATGCTGCTCGGAGAGTTGCACTCCGCGGGCATCGAGCTGCTGGCCGGGACGGTCTGGGATGCCGAGACCCACGCCTGGCTCGAGCAGTACTTCGCCGCCGAGGTGGAACCGGTCCTGAGCCCCTTAGGACTAGATCCGGCCCGGCCGTTTCCCCGCATCCAGAACAAGAGCCTCAATTTCATCGTCAAGCTCTCTGGCAAGGACGCCTTCGGGCGCGACGGCGCGCTGGCCGTGGTGCAGGCGCCGCGCTCCCTGCCCCGCATCGTGACGCTGCCTGCCGAGAACGGACGCCAGCGGCTGGTCGCGCTGTCGACCATCGTCGAGGCGTTCGTGGCCCGCCTGTTCACCGGGATGCAGGTACTGGGGTGCTACCAGTTCCGCCTGACGCGCAACAGCGACCTGTTCGTCGACGACGAAGAGGTCGACGACCTGCGCCGCGCGCTCGAAGGTGAGCTCGCGCACCGCCGTTACGGCGCGGCGGTGCGCCTCGAGACTGCGGTCGACTGTCCGCAGGACATGGTCAATTTCCTGCTGCAGCAGTTTGCGCTCGAACCGCGCGACTGGTATTCGGTGCCGGGACCGGTAAATCTGAACCGCTTCTCCGCGATCTACGACCTGGTGGCGCGGCCCGATCTGAAGTACACGCCGTTCACTCCGGGACTGGCAGAAGGGTTCAGCGGCGCGCACGACCTGTTCGATGCGATCCGCCAGCGCGACGTGCTGCTGCACCATCCCTTCCAGAGCTTTACGCCGCTGATGGATCTGCTGCGGCAGGCGGCCGCCGATCCGACGGTGCTGGCGATCAAGCAGACGCTGTACCGCACCGGCGATCACTCGCCCATCGTCGACGCGCTGGTGGCGGCGGCGCAGGCCGGCAAGGACGTCACGGTCATCATCGAGCTGCGCGC
>DATFUG010000322.1:0-16452 GCA_035261025.1 Steroidobacteraceae bacterium
CGGGTCCGGCCCGCCGGACTTCACCGTCATGGCGATGTCCTTGGCGATGCGCGCGAACTGCTTCGCCATGCGGTTCCAGCGCGCGAACATGGCGTGCTTGCGGACTTCGAAGATACGGCCCACGGAGCGGACTGCCTGTGCTCAGGCTCAGTCGTGCAGCGCGCGCACCGGCACCGGCACGTTGCACAGGTCGATGTAGCCGGCGCGGCTCTGGTACCACTCATCCCGCCGGTTGCGCCGCGCTTCCACGAGCGCCGTGAAGGTGGGGCTGTCCGTGCGCAGCACCTCCAGACGCGTGCGTGAGGCGGCGGGCAGTTCACTCGCCAGGCGCACGCTGGTAATCGGCGTGCGCTCGGCCGCTTTGCCGTAGAAACCCATCTCGGCCGTACCCCGCGGCAGGCTCGAGAGCAATTCAATACCCTGGCGCACGCGGCCGACGACGGTGACGTTGCGATCGAGTTGCCGCGGGGCGTGCCCGATCACGGCGTACAGCTCGCTCCCGGTGCCGCTGGCGGGATCGGTATCGCGGCCGACCCCGACGGCGCCATAGCAATGCGCCAGCCAGGCGAGACCCGAGGCGGGGTCGCGCGCGGCCGGAAAGCTGTCCACGAAGCCCACCTGCGGCGCATACCCGTCGCGATCGGGCAGGCTCGTAAACACGTTCGCACCCAGCGGCACCGTGAATTCCGGCGGCAATTTCTGCATGCCTTCCGGAATCTTGTGCCGCTCTTCCGGGTCGCCCCACTGCGCCACAAAGTTGTCCTGTACGCGCAGCACCGCCAGGCCATCGAAATACTTCTGCCGCACCAGTGTCTCGATATTCGCCACGGTCCGCGGCGCCATGGCCGGCGCCAGCTCGATGATCACGCGGCCCGCGGGCAGCTCCAGGTACAGGGTGTGGCTCTCATCGAGCGGTCGCCAGGCCGACGCGGGCGCCGCGGCCAGAATGTCCGCCATGCCCGGCGGGGGCGGAGGCGGCGCTGCGGGTGCCGCCGGCTCCGCCGCGAAGATTGCCGAGGCCACAAGGGCCGCGATGGCGGCCACGGCCGCCGCCGCCGCGGTCCGCGGCCGGGTCCGCGCTAGCCCCGCTTCCCGCTGCTCGTGCATCATGCGCAGCATGCTAGCAGCCATAGCGCGAACGCGCATAATCCGGCCATGAGCACGACCCGGTCGGTGCCTCCGCGCTGGTATGCGGCGATCTACGCGCAGGTGCTCGTGGCGGTGGCGCTGGCGGTGCTCCTGGGCTGGATCGCGCCGCACCTGGCCGTGACCCTCAAGCCCCTGGGTGACGGGTTTATCCGGCTGGTGAAAATGATCATCGCGCCGGTCATTTTCTGCACCGTGACCGGCGGCATCGCCGGCGTGAGCAGCTTGGAGAAGGTGGGCCGGGTCGGCCTCAAATCGCTCCTCTATTTCATCGCCGTGTCGAGCCTGGCCCTGCTGCTTGGACTCGCCGTCGCCGACCTGGTGCAACCAGGTGCCGGCCTCAACGCCGACCCCGCACAGTTCGATGCGGGCGCGGTGGCGGGTCTGCAATCGTCGGCGCACAGCCGCAGCGTGGTCGAATTCCTGCTGCACATCATTCCTGACACCCTGCTCGGCGCCTTTACCAGCGGCGAAATTCTTCAGGTGCTGCTGGTCGCCGTCCTGTTTGGCTGCGCCCTGGCCTTAAGCGGCGAGCGCGGCCAGCCGCTGCGGCGCGGCATCGACAGCCTGGGCGCCGTGGTCTTTCGCGTCGTGCACCTGATCATGCGCGCGGCTCCGATCGGTGCCTTCGGATCGATGGCCTATACCGTGGGCCAGTTCGGCGCGGGCGCACTGGCGCACCTGGCGAGCCTGATGGCCTGCTTCTATCTCACCAGCGCCGCCTTCGTGTTTGGCGTGCTGGGCCTGATCGCGCGGGCGAGCGGGTTTTCGCTGCTGCGCCTGCTGCGCTACATTCGCGACGAACTCCTGCTGGTGCTGGGCACCAGCTCCTCGGAGGCGGCGCTCCCCTCGCTCATCGACAAGCTCGAGGGCGCCGGTTGCGCGCGCTCGGTGGCGGGACTGGTCGTGCCGGCCGGGTATTCCTTCAATCTCGACGGCACCAATATCTACATGACGATGGCGGCCCTTTTCATCGCCCAGGCGACCAACGTGCACCTGGGCATTTCCGACCAGCTGCTGCTGCTGCTGGTCGCGATCATCAGCTCCAAGGGTGCGGCGGGCGTCACGGGTTCGGGTTTCATTACACTTGCCGCGACGCTCGCCGTCGTGCCCTCGGTGCCCGTCGGCGCTCTGGTCCTGATCCAGGGGGTCGATCGCTTCATGAGCGAGTGCCGCTCGCTCACGAATTTCATCGGCAATGCGGTGGCGGCGATCGTGATTGCCCGGTCCGAGGGCGAGATGGATGACGGGCGCCTGCAGCAGGTGCTGGCGGGGAAGCACGATGCCTGAGTCGGGGGCTGCAATCGGGGTTGCGAGCGCGAGCCTCACCGGGGTGATCGAGCTGTACCGGCGATCGCTCGCGCAGAGCTGGCTGCCCGCGCTACTGGTCTCGCTCCTGTGGACCCTGGTGCTGGCGCGCCCGCTGCTCGCGCTCGACCCACAGGATGATCTGCTGCGCCTGGCCGAGCAGCTGCAGGAGCTGGTATTCACCCCATCCTTTGGCTATGCACTGCTGGCGGCCACGGCGGTGTCGGTCGTACCGTATTGCGCCATGGTGGCCTGCGTACTGGCCGCAGGATCGGGCGGAAAGGCCGCCGGTGCGGGCCTGCCGCTGGCGCTGCGGATTTTCCCGGGCGCGCTGGTGGCCGCGGCGCTGTTCCTGGTGCTGACTTCGATCGGCACGATGGTGTTTCTCGTCCCCGGCGTGTACCTCTGGGGCATGTGGCAGCTGTGGATGGTCGTCATCGTGGCGGAGCGCAGCGGCCCGCTCGCGTCGCTGGCCCGCAGTTGGCAGCTGACCCGGGGTTTTTGGTGGCCTGCGGTGACGCTGGTCACGCTCATCACGCTCCTGTCGATGGCGCCGCTGGTGCTGCTCGATCTCTTCCTGCCCGCAATCCTGCTGGTGCTGGGAATCACCGGGACGCACGCGCTCATCGCGAGCCTGGTCTGCCTCGGCGTTGCCTCGATTCTGGTGCTGCCCCTGGTGCCCGCCGCGCTGGTGGCCGTGTATCGATCCCTCTGCAGCCGTCAAGCGGCATGGGCACCGGAGGCCAGGTGATCCGCGGCCGGACAAGGCCGGCCCGCATGCCGCTGCAGGCTGCGCTGCCGTTGCTGGCGGCGCTGCCATGGCTGGCGCTGGGCGGCTGCGCCGCACGCTCACGGGCCACGGTGGTGCAGGTCACACCTGTCGACGTGACCACCACCTACATCGAGGCCTACGTGCATCACTTTGCGCGCGGGCAGTTCGCGATCGTTTCGGTCTGCGTGGCGGCCAACGGCGCAATCGCCGAGGCTCGCGTGGTCGAATCCTCGACCGACAGGGCTTTTGACGATGCGGCGGTGGTGTGGGCGCGGCAGGCGCACTATCGTCCGCAGCTCGTGAACGGACAACCGGTTTACGGTTGCCGCGAGGTGCGGGTCGAAATCAATCCCGATCCGGCGCCGCGCGTCACGCGCGGCCCGGACAGCGCGCTGGGCTGAATCGGCGAGCGGGTGCGGCGCGAGCCGCTTGAATCTACGGCGCTGCTGCGGCGGCGCAGATCACAAAATCCAGTGGCGCCAGCTGCACGCGGTAGCTGCCCGGCGCGTCGGCACGCGCCGCGCAATCGCCGCGCAGCGCTTTGAAGCGCAGGGAAGCTGAGTTGACCTTCACCTGTGCACTGAGCGGCGAGTTCCCAGTGTTGAAGGCGAGCAGGATCTCCGCGCCGCTCTGCGGATCAATGCGTGATACGGCGAACAGGCCGGGCGTCTCGCCGGCCGCACGCACCAGCTGCGTGCCGCGGCGCAGCGCCGGCTGCGCCTGGCGCAGTTTCGCCAGCGCCGCAATGCTCTGATACAGCGGGTGCGCCGGGTTGAAATTGCTGGTGGCAGTTGTGGAAGTGGTGCCGAGCAATGGCTGGTCGTTGTAGGAGGGTACGCGGCTCGCGAACATGTCCTGGCGCGCGGCCTGATCGCCCCCGAGACCCACGAATCCCTGCTCGTCGCCGTAGTAGATCGTCGGCACGCCGCGCAGCGTCAGCAGCATGGCGTAGGCGAGCTGCAGGCGCTGCAACAATTCCGCGTCACTTGCGTCCGGGCGCGCCTGACGCAGGACACTTGCGAAGCGGCCGGCGTCGTGGTTGCTGATGAAGGTCGGCAGCTGCTGCGCCGCGCCCGGGCCGCCCTCGTAGAGCGGGTCGGCGGCGAACAGGCGCACCAGCTCATCGGTGCCGGCATGGCGGGAAATCGTGTCGGCGATCGCGGCCGCGAAGGCGAAATCGAGCACGGCCGGGAGCTTGTCGACGCGCGTATGTTCGGCGAGGCGCGCCGGATCCATCTCGCCCGTATAGACCTCGCCGAAGATGTGAAAGTGGGGGATGCCGCGTGCCTTCGCCCGTTTGAGCATGGCCGGTACGAAGGCCTGCCAGAACTCCGGGTTCACATGCTGTGCGGTGTCGATGCGAAATCCATCAATGCCGTACTTGTCGATCCAGCCGCCAAAGACCTCGATGAAGCCCTGCACCACGCGCGGATTTTCGGTCATCACGTCATCGAGGCTGGCGAAATCACCCAGGGTCGAGCTCTCGCCCCTGAAGGTGCTCTCGCCACGGTTGTGGTAATAGAGCGGATTGTTGAGCCAGTCAGGCACCTTGAGGTGCTCCTGCCCGGCGGGCACGTAGGGCGTATAGGCGTAGTCGGGGCGCGTGAGCCGGGCGAAGTTCGCCGTCGTCTGCACCGCCTCGCCGGCAAAACCCTCGTTGATGGGGATGCCGTTAACACCGCCACGGCGCGTGTAGGGGTAGTCGGCCACGGAGCGGTAGGCGCAGTGGTTGTCCGGGCACTCCCGGTAGCGGATCACGTCGGCCGTATGGTTGACGATGATGTCGAGGTAGAGCTTCATGCCGCGCTCATGGATAGCGTCGGCCAGCGCGTGCAGGTCCGCCTCGGTACCGAAGTGCGGATCGACCGTAGTGAAATCGGTGATCCAGTAGCCGTGATAGCCCGCCGATTCGTGGCCCGCTGCGCCCTGGACCGCCTTGTTCCTGTAGATCGGGCCGAGCCAGATGGCTGTTGCGCCCAGGCCCTGGATGTAATCGAGCCGCGCCAGCAGGCCCTTCAGATCTCCGCCATGGTAGAAGCCGGTCGAGGTCGGATCGAAGCCGGTCTGCAGGCGATCGCCTTCCAGCCCGCCGCGATCGTTGGCGGGATCGCCGTTCTCGAAGCGATCGGGGAGCAGGAAATAAATGATCTCGTCCTGGGGAAGTCGATCGCGATAATTCCCGCCGCCATCCGGACCGCTCGCCGCGGGAGCGGCCGGCGGCGCCACTGCCACCGACATCGCCAGGGTCGCGAGCAACAGCAGGGCGGTATGGCGCGCACTGGGGTTCACGCTGCGAGGTTAACACCAAGGTGCGGCGACGCGAAACGCCCCGGGATGCTAGGCTTGCTGGTGGCGGATCGAGCACGGTCGCGGGGTTGAGTTGTGGTGGATGAAACAAAGACTCGCCTGAATGTGCCGGCTGACGCCGCTGCGCGGCGGGGTGCAGCGCCTCCGGTGCCGCTCACCGCGACCACCGCCGCTGCTGCCGGCCTGACCATACGCGGTCGCTACGTACTGGAGCTCCTGCTGGGCCAGGGCGGCATGGGCCAGGTTTGGAAGGCGCTTGATCTGGTGGCGCAGCGTGCGCAGGATCCCACCCCCTATGTGGCAATCAAGCTGATCAGCGCTGATTTTGAGTCTCACCCCGAAGCCTTCATCGCCCTGCAGCGCGAGACGCGCAAGGCACAAGAGCTGGCGCATCCCAATATCGTCACGGTCCATAACTTCGATCTGGACGGGAGCGCCGGGGGGCGCGCCTTCATGTCGATGGAGTTGCTCGACGGTCAGCCGCTCGATGCGCTGATTCGTGCGCATCCTGCGGGAATGGCGCGCCTCGCGGCGCTGCCGATCGTGGGTGGCATGGCGAACGGGCTGGGTTACGCCCACCGCAAGGGCCTGGTGCATCTCGATTTCAAGCCGGGCAATGTGTTCGTCACCGCCAAGGGGCAGGCGAAGATCCTGGATTTCGGCATCGCGCGTGCCGTGCGTGGTGGCGAGGCCGCTGCCCGGAATGATGTGTTCGATGCGGGCAGTCTCGGAGCGATGACGCTAGCCTACGCCTCGCCGCAGATGCTGGCGCGGGAAGACCCGCAGCCTGATGACGACGTGTACGCCCTGGGTCTCGTCAGCTATGAGCTGCTCAGTGGCCGACATCCCTTCAATCGCCTCCCGGCGAACGTTGCCCTGCAGCAGCGCCTGAGGCCTGCGCCAATAAGCGGATTGCGTCGCCACGAATGGCGAGCCGTCGAACGCGCGCTGGATTTCGAGCGTGCGCGCCGCTGGCCCGATGCGGGCGCATTTCAGCGGGCTTACTCCGGGCGCGGCAGGTTGACGAAGTCGCTGGCGGCGGCGGTTGCGGTGATGGCCATCGTGGCTGCGGTGCTCGGCTACCGTTCCTATGTCGCCGGCCTGCCTGACATACCGTTTGCGAAGTTGCCGGCGGATGTGCAGAGCGAGATTCGCACGCACCTGCAGCAGGCCAACGAGGCCTGGGCGCTGACGCAAAAAGGGCAGGGCGTGCTGATCAATGACGCTGTCAGTGAGTACGCCGCGGCCTGGGAACTGCAACCGCGCAATCCGGAGGCGTCACGCGGCCTGCGCCAGTCCGCCGACTACATCATCGAGCGAGTGAAGGCCCTGCCCGACGCCGCCGTGCGCCGGCAACAACTGCAGGAGCTGGCGGCACGCAGCGAGTTTTACGCGGGGTATCCGCCACTGAAGGACGCGCTGTCACAGTAAAGGGGATGTGCGTCGCAGATCTGTGCGACCCGCTTTGACTGGACATAAGATGGGCAGTAGCGTGACCGCCATGGACGCTCAACCCTGCATCCGTGGCACTCTGCGCGTCTCGCTGCAGTCTTTGCTCCTGTGTGCGGCGGTGGTGGCGGACGCGGGCGCCTGGGGCGTTCACGCTTCCAAAGCGCCCTCGGCAGCCAAGGCCACCGAAGGCATGGTGACGCGCGGCGACCTGGAGATAGTCGAATGCCTGCTGCCTGGCCAGGTGCGCTCGCTCGGTACCTCCACCTACCTGTCGCAGCGCCGGCCGGTGCGCACGACAACCGCGGACTGCCGCATCCGCGGCGGCGAATTCGTGGCCTACGATCGGGCCGACTACAAGTCGGCCTTGCGCATCTGGATGCAGGCCGCCGAAGCGGGCGATGCCGAGGCGCAAAATAATGTCGGCGAAATTTACGAGCGCGGTCTGGGTGATGTCCCCAACTATGCCGCCGCAGCCATCTGGTATCAGAAGGCGGCGGACCAGAAGTATTCCCGCGCCCTGTTCAACCTGGGTACCCTGTATGAAGCGGGCCTGGGAGTTGATCAGGATCAGCTCAAGGCGCTCAACCTGTATCGGCAGGCCTGGGGGCTGCCGGCCGACAGCGTGATGTTCGAGTCCGCGGCGCGTCGTGAGCAGGAAGCCCTGCGTGCCGAACTGACGCAGGCCGTCTCGGAGAAGGACCAGCAGCTGCAGCTGCTGCGCAAGCAGTTGCAGGAGTTGCAGAGCCGCCTCGAGGCTGCCGCCGCCGCGGCCGCCCAGGCTGCCGCCGCCGCCCGGCCCGCACCGGCGGTGACGGCGCCGTCCAGCGCCGAGGTCGATACCCTGCGCAAAGTGGTGGCACAGCTGGAGGCTGAGCGTCAGGCAAGTCAGCGCCGGCTCGATGCCGTGCCGCGCACGCGCGAACCCGGGGCCGGAGCGCCGGTCGTGGCGATGAGCGATGCCGCAACCGCCCGGTCGGTGAATGGCCTGGATTTTGGCCGCTACTACGCGCTGATCATCGGCAACCAGAATTACTCGGAGCTGGAGAATCTGCTCACCCCGCGCAGCGATGCCGAGCGGGTGGCGAAAATGCTCAGGGAAAAGTACGGCTTCACTGTGCAGATGATCGAGGACGGCACCGACGTGACGATGCTGCGGGCGCTCAATGATTTGAACGATGTCCTCAGACCCAACGACAATCTGCTCATCTACTACGCCGGTCACGGTACGCGGCTCATGGCCGACAAGCGCGAAAGCGGCTATTGGCTGCCGGTCAATTCCGAACGTCCGCCCAAGGACACCTACTGGGTGCCCAACGAGCAGATTACGGCACACATTGGCCGCATGGCTGCGCGCCGCGTGCTGGTAGTGGCCGATTCCTGTTACGCCGGATTGTTGTCGGCCGATCCGAGTTTCATTTTTCTGGAGCAACCCACGCAAGTCAGCAGCGACTACATCAAATTCAAATTGCCCAAGCGTGCGCGGCTGCTGATCGACTCGGGCGGCGACGAGCCGGTATTGGACAGCGGCGGCCAGGGCAATTCGGTCTTCGCCAGTGCCTTCCTGGCCGTGCTGGAACAGAACGAGGGCATCCTGAGTGCACCGGCCCTGTTCGCCGGCGTGCAGGGGCGGGTCAAGATCGCAGCGGCACGCCTTAAATTTACGCAGCAACCGGAACTCAAGTCCATCAAGGGCGCCGGCCATGAAGTGGGCGATTTTTTCTTTGTGCCCTTGGCGCGTTCGCGCCCGTAGACAGGCAGATTACCCACTCGCTTTCGCATGAGGCACGGCATGAACTCGATGAAATCGGCGCGCTTTGCCGCGATTCTGGCACTCCTCGGCCTGACGGCCCCTGAGGTGCTGCGAGCGCAGGTCGGTGTTCCGCCGCGGGGCGGAACTCTGGCGGCCGCCTGGGCTCAGGCGATGGCCGGTGTCGTCAAATCCACCCTTTGCACCAATTTCCTGGCGCAGGGCGGAGGCGCCACGCCAGCCCAGGGTGCGGCCTGCCTGACGGCAGCGGGATTCGCGGGCAGCGCCAACGCCGTTGCCATCCGCAGTGCCGCGCCGGAGGAATTGACGGCAGCCAACGTGTTATTGAAAGAGCTCGCGCACCGGCAGCTAGACCAGCTCAATCAACGGCTGGAGTACTGGCGAGCGCCGGATCACGCCCAGCAGTTCGCCGCGCTGCCGCTGCTGGCCAGCCTGAATCCGCAGGAAACCGTGGCCCAGTCCGGCGGACTGTCCCAGGACTTTGGTCGCTGGGGCGTCTTTGCCAATCTGGCGGGTGATTCTGGCCGGCGCAGCGCCACCGATCTGACGGACAGCTTTGATCTGAGGGGCTTCAATCTGACGGCCGGCGCTGACTATCGGCTGAGTTCTGCCTGGGTGATCGGCGGTATCGCGGGCTACATGGATGAGCGCGCCGAATTCGACGCCACGCCGGGTACCGGCGGCCGGCTCGAGCACAGCGGGTTCAGCCTGCTGGCGTATGGCCAGTACGAAGGCCAGTCGGCCTACGTGACGGGCTCTGTGGGTTGGCAGCAGCTGAATCAGCGACTCGAGCGCACCGGCACCTACGTCGATCCGATTCACCTGGATGCGGGCGGCAATAATTTGAGCGCCAGCATTGCCGCCACGGGTTCGACCCACATCGGAGCGCTGTTCGCGACGCTGCAAAGCGGCTACAGCTGGAACGCGGGCGCCACGAGCGTCGAGCCCTATCTGCAACTCCAGTACCGCCACAGCGAGCTCGATGCCTTTACCGAGTCCGGCGGGGCAGGCGCGGTCAGCGACGGCACGACCAGCTATCCGTTCGATATCAACATGAGTTACGCGGGAGCGCGCGTGACGAGCCTGGATGGCACCATTGGCCTGAAATGGCAACGCGTCGTCAACGGAGCCAGCGGCGTCTACGTGCCGTATCTCAACGCCGAGTACACGCATCAATTCAATGACACGCCCTACACCGTAGCGGGAATGCTGGCGCCGCTGTCAGGGATCGTGCCGGACTTCACGTTGCCGTCCGATGCGCTTTCGGGCCACTACTACAGCGTCATCGCGGGCTGCAACTACGTCGCGCGAGGCGGACTGCAGGCGTATCTGCAGATACGGTCATCCTTCAAGCAGGCCAACCTCAGCGATCATTCGCTCACTGCCGGACTCCGCCACGAACTATAATCTGCGCCGGTTGCCGTGTAGGGGGGGTGGTGCAACAGCTACATCTGGTGATTGTGGGGGCCGGGCCCGCCGGTCTCAGCGCTGCGGCGCGTGCAGCCGAGATCGACAGGCGGGAACATCGCACCGTTGCCAGCTATGTATTGCTGGAATCTTCAGCCGCCGTCGCCAAGACCATCCAGCGCTACCAGAAGGGCAAGCACGTGATGGCGGAGCCAGGATTTCTGGATCTGCGCAGCGACCTGAGCTTTGACGCCGGCAGCCGTGAGCAGGTCCTGGGCGATTGGGCCCGGGGGATCGAGACACTTGCGATAAACGTGCGCTTTTCTGCCGACGTAAAGTCGATCACCGGGCAGCACGGGAGTTTTGAGTTGGCGCTCGCCGATGGCAGCCGGCTCAGCGCCGCGAACGTACTGATCGCCATTGGGCTGGACGGCAATCCGCGCCCGATCGGCGCGCCGGGCGAAGATGTCACGAGCGTGCAGTATCAGCTCGACGACCCGCGCGAATACCGGCAGGAAACCATAGTGGTGGTCGGTGCCGGCGACGCCGCTATCGAGAACGCCCTGGCGTTGAGCGAGCAGAACGAGGTCATCCTGATCAATCGCGGCAAGGAATTCAGCCGCGCCAAACAGGGCAATCTGAACGCGGTGGTCACCGCCATTGCCAGTCCCGAGGTGCGCTTGAGCTGCCGCTACGAGACGCGCATCACCTCGATCGTGCGTGCGGCGCCCGCGGAGCCCCTGGCCGTCACGCTCGAGACGCCGACCGGCACGGAGCTCGTGCGCTGTCAGCGCATCATCGCGCGTCTGGGGACAGATCCGCCGCGCCGGTTCATCGAGTCCGTCGGCGTGCAGTTCCCGAACGCGCAACCGCAGGCGATTCCGGCACTCACCCGGCATTGCGAGAGCAACGTTCCCGGCATCTACATTGTCGGCTCACTGGCCGGCTATCCGCTCATCAAGCAGGCCATGAATCAGGGCTACGACGTGGCCGAGCACATCTACGGCAACGATGTCCGCCCCGCCGACTATCCGCTGCTCGAGGCGCAATTCAGTGGCCTGCCGTTTGAGCGCGAATGCGAGGAGCTGCTGGAGCGATTCAAATCGGTGGTGCCGATGTTTCGCGAGCTGAACGCATTGGCGTTTCGCGAGCTGATGATCGAAAGCGATGTCATCGCCGCTTTTCCAGACGGTCCCGAATATCGCGAGGCCAGCGCCCGGATCGAGCGACTGCTGCACGCCGGCCAGGGCGGAGTGCATCGTCGGCGCGCGACGCGCGTGCTGCGTGAAGGAGACCCGCTCTATGAGGCGGGTGAATACGGCACGTCGTTTCTGACGATTGTCAATGGCGACGTGACGCTGCACTCTTCCGGGCCGCCCGCGGTGACTACTCCCCTGACTCGCGGCGATTTCTGCGGCGAGATGAGCCTGCTTTCCGGCCGGCCGCGGGGCGAGCGCGCCGTGGCCGGCGCAGGGTGCATCGTGATCGAAACGCCACGGCGCACGATGCTCAAGCTGATGAGCTCAAACGAGGAAGTGCGTCGCGGTATCGACTGGATATTTGTCGTGCGGGAGTTACAGCGGCATTTCGCGCCCCGCGCCACCACCCGCGATCTGCGCGACATTGCCACGCGAGTGCTGGTGAGAAAGTTCCGGGCCGGAGAGGCGGTGTACGCTGAAGGCGCAGCGGGCGAGAGCCTGTTCCTGGTGCGCTCCGGCAGCATCACCCTGCGGCGCAGGCGCCGATCGCAGGACCTCCTGGTGGCGCAGATTGCGGCCGGCCAGCGCTTTGGTGAAATGGCGCTTATGGGAGACTCGGTGCGCCGGGAGTCTGCGACGGCCACCGTCGCCTGTGACCTGATCGAGGTACGGCGACCCGAATTTCTGGCGCTCATGCAGCGCGCCGATGCCAGCATTGAACCCCTGCAGCTGGTTGTGAGCGGCCGTGTGGTCGGCAGTGCCGTCATGGAAGTCCGGCCCGAGGCGGGCGCGGCGGTCAATTTTCTCATGGCGCAGGGCTTGGGCGAGGCCACCAATGCGATGGTGATCCACGAGGCGCTTTGCGTGGGTTGTGATAGTTGCGAAAAAGCCTGCGCGGAGACGCACGGTGGAATTTCCAGGCTGGACCGTAAAGCCGGTGCCTCGTTTGCCCAATTGCACGTGCCTCACTCGTGTCGCCACTGTGACCAACCGCATTGCATGAAGGACTGCCCGCCCAACGCCATCAAGCGTTCGGCCTGTGGCGAGGTCTACATTGATGAAACCTGCATTGGATGCGGCAACTGTCAGAGCAACTGTCCGTACCACGCGATTCGAATGGCATACGACGCCCCAGAAAAACCGGGATTGCTGCGTTGGTTGATATTTGACAGTGGGGACGGGCCTGGCGAGTCGGTTGATTATCAGCCGACTGCAACGGCGAAGGCCAAGGGAAAAAAGGCGGTCAAGTGCGATGCCTGCCGGGGGCTCGATGGCGGCCCGGCTTGCGTGCGCGCCTGCCCAACGGGTGCGGCCCTGCGCATTGGGCCGACCGAGCTGGCCGATCTCGTGCAGGAGCGGCGGCGATGATGCACCAGAGCCTGCTGCGATTCCGCGGCGCGCGGTACTTCTGGTGGGCGCTGGCGTTGACCTCACTCGCATTGCTTGTCTACGCCACGCCAGTGGGGTGGCGGCCGCGCGGCGGAGGCACATGGCAGGGCTACACCCTGGGCACCGTGGGCGCAGCATTGGTGGTCTGGCTGACGTTGCTGGGAATACGCAAGCGTCGCTACGGGTCAACCCTGGGTAGCGTGCAAGGCTGGACTTCCGCGCACGTCATGCTCGGATTGTCACTGGCCGTGGTCGTGACCCTGCACACCGGCTTCCAGTTTGGCTGGAACGTACACACTCTGGCCTACGTGTTCATGATGCTGGTGATTGCGAGCGGCGTACTGGGGCTTGTGCTTTACATGTCCGCACCGCGCCAGCTGTCCGAGAACGCGGCCGGCCAGTCGCGCCAGGAGATGTTCGGCGAGCTGCTGGCGATCGATGGCGCGGCGCGCGACCTGGCGCGCAAGTGTGACCCGACCGTCGCACTGGCCGTGACGAGCAGTATCGAGCGGACCGCCGTTGGTGGCGGAGCATTGAGCCAGCTTTTCGGCACCGACCGATCCTTATTTCAGCCGTCCGGCGCGGCAGTGGCCGGGCTGGCAAGCAATGCAGACAACCAGTCCGTCATTGACTTCGTGGCTGCACGCGTCCCGCGCGCGGCAAAACGCATTGAGGCAGAGAGCCTGCATGAGCTGGTAGCGCTGCTGTGCCGACGCCAGGCCCTCTTGCGCCGCATTCGTCGCGACATACGCCTGCAGGCCTGGCTGAAGATCTGGCTCTATGTGCATATACCCATGACCGTGGGGCTGCTGGCCGCCCTGAGCGTGCATGTGCTGGCCACGTTCATGTACTGGTAGGTCATGCAAGTCTTACTGCGACAGCTGCGCAAGCTCCCCGATGGCCAGCTTGAGTATCAGGACACCGAGCTGGCAGCCGACGAACTGCTGATCGGCAGTGCCCCGCACTGCCAGATTCAGTGGGTAGGCGAGGGCATTGCTCCGCGCCATGCCAGCCTGCATTACAGCGCCGGCGGTGCAACTGTGAAATGCCGTCGCGGCTGCCGTATCAACGTCAATGGTCAGCCCTCTGCAGGTGGCGCGTTGAGGGTTGGCGATGAGCTGCAGCTGGGCCCGCACCGCTTGCGATTGATGTCTCCGCCGAGCGGCTTTCAGCTGGCGCTTGAAATAGAAACCAGCACCACCGCCGCCAGCCTTTACTACGAAAGTGCATTCCGCACCAGTCTCAGGCAAACCTGGCTACCGATGCGCAGCGCCTCGTGGGCACTGCTGGCCCTTACCCTGTTGCTGACGCTGGCAATGCCGCTGTACAGCGTGCGGCTGCAGCGCGCTGGGCAACCTGTTCCGGCAGCGATCGTCACGGACCGGATCTGGACCGCCGGGCCGCTGTTGGCGGCGCACCAGCTCACCACCGCGGCCACCTGCATCAGCTGTCATCAGTCGCTGTTCGTGCATGTGCAGGATCGGGCTTGCCGCAGCTGCCACAAGGGAACCGTCGATCATGTCAGCGGACGGGAACTGCTGCAGCATGGGGCCAGTGACAAGCCACGCTGCGCCAGTTGCCACCTCGAACATGGCGGCAGCTCCGGGCACCTGCTGCTCGCGACCAGCAAGCTGTGCACGGGCTGTCACGGAAGCCGTATTGCGAGCGCCGCCAGCCTGGACCTGCCCGCGATCACCGGCTTTGCGGCCGGTGCGCACCCGGATTGGCACGCGGCCGCAGCGGCAACGGGCCTGAAGTTCTCTCACGCGCAACATCTGGATGTGGAGCACGTACGCACTCTGGCTGACAGGCGCGCCCTGGTCTGCGCCGACTGCCATCGGTTGGCGCCGGACGGCGCACATTTCGTACCCATCACCATGGAGCGCAGTTGTCGCTCCTGCCACGAGCTGACCTTCGATGACGGACAGAGTCAGCGGCAGCTGCCTCATGGCAATGCCAGCGACGCGATTTCCCTCATCCAGGATTATTTCGCGCGTCGCGCTGTTGATCCCGCCGCGGCAGGCCGGCAGCCTGCGCGGCGGCGCATGCCGGATCCGGCTGCCGGGAAACGCTGCGAGGCAGCCGCCTTTGAATGCGCGAATCGCGCGGCCGCCCGGGAAATTGTCCTGCAGTTCGAGCAGCAGGGGTGCGTGGTCTGCCACAGTGTCACCAGCAACGGCGCAACCGATCCGCTGCGGCGCTACGCAATCAGGCCGGTCAGCATGAGTATTGACCTGCTGCCCTCAGCTCGTTTCAGGCACACCTCGCACCTGATCATGGCGGGAAAGTCAGGCGATGCGGCTTGCCTCAGTTGTCACGACGCCCCGCAGTCGAGCAGCGCGGTGCCCTCGATGGTACCCCGAATGAATAAGTGTCTCGCCTGCCACGACACCTCGGCCCAGCCGCCCAGGCTTCCGCTGCAATGCATGAGTTGCCACTCCTATCATCCGCCCAGCAGTCCGGGCGTGGTCCGGTGAGTGCCGGGCGTCAGTTCGTGGCCAGCGGCGCGTGCTCTGCGTTGAGATGGCTGGTGGCATCAACTGTTCTGCTGCTAAGCGCCTGCTCGGGCGGCGGCCCGGCGTTATCCAGCGACGGTGCGAGCAGCGATGCGGCATGCGATGGCGGCTGCACCACGGCTGCTTCGCTACTCAGCGTCGGCGATGTGCAGCGGATCATTGCCCAGGGCGTGGCTGAGGCGCATGCGCGCGGCGCCAGTGCCACGATCGCGGTCAGCGATCGCGTCGGCAACGTGCTCGCGGTGTTTCGCATGGGCGCCGCGGCCGGCCGCGTGGTGCAGATTTCATCCGCTGCAGGCGCCACGACTGTCAGCGGCGGGCTCGAGGGCATACGCCTGCCCGTGCCGGCAACGCCGCTGGCTGCGCTGAATCTGGACGACCAGGCTGCCATCACCAAGGCGGTGACGGCGGCCTATCTCTCCTCTGAAGGCAACGCGTTTTCGACACGGACGGCCAACCAGATCGTGCAGCAGCACTTTAATCCCGGTGACCTGGGCCGCCCCAGCGGGCCGCTGTTCGGTGTGCAGTTCAGTCAGTTGGCCTGCTCAGACATCGTGCGCGCCTACGACGGTACGGGTACTTCGGCCGGACCGCAACGCTCGCCGCTGGGTCTGGCTGCCGATCCCGGCGGCTTTCCTCTTTATAGAGCCGGTGCCCTGGTGGGTGGTGTCGGTGTAATGGCGGACGGTCGCTACGGTATTGATGCGGATATCAGCGATACCGATCAGGATCTGGACGAGTCCATCGCGATGGCCGCAAGCTACGGGTACGCCGCGCCCGCGACTCGCCGCGCGGATCTGATCACGGTCGACGGCAAGACCCTCAGATTCACTGATGTGGAAATGGCGCAATTGGCGGCCAATCCGGCCAATGCTCCAGGCTTTGCCACCCTCACGCCAGCGGACGGCGCGCTGCTTGCGGTGCCTGGATATACGGATGGCGTGTTGCGCGCGGGCCTGCCCTTTGGGCAGCCGGCGTCCGGTGTCAGGGCCGACAGCGCCGGGGACTTTCCCGGACTGGATGCGTTCGTGCTCGTCGATGCGGCGGATGCACCGCGCTTCGCGCCCCGGGCCGGGACAGACGGCGGCAACGCGCTCACGCAGGCCGAGGTCGTTCAGCTATTGCGTTCCGCACTGAGCGTGGCCAACCGGGCACGCGCGCAGATCCGCCGGCCGCTCGGCACCCACG
>DATFUG010000323.1:0-3180 GCA_035261025.1 Steroidobacteraceae bacterium
TCCCTGGGCTTCGTGCAGGAAGTTTGTGGAGGAGCAGAAGGTGCAACCCATCGGGCAGTAGTTCAACGTGATCAGGCGTACCGAGCGGATCTCAGCGAGTCTGGCCTCGCGGGCAGCCTTCGTCGGCAGGGCGCCGACGCGATACGCCTCTTCGAGGTGGTCCCAGTAGCGGCGGTAGGGCATCTTGCCGTAGGGGATGCGGAATATGGCGTCGCGCAGTTCTCCGCGTTCGAGCGCCCGCTGTGGCATTCGCAGGCACTGCCCGTCGCCGCTGCGCTCCGCCGTTCCAGTGACCCCGAACAACGACTCCCCCGAGCGCAGGCGTGCGGCCAGCTCGAGAAGCGGGCGCTCCCCCTCGCCCAATACGACGCGATCAAACGGGCCCAGCTCGAACATGAGCTCAGGCCGGAAGGTCGCCTCCATGCCACCGGCGACCAGCAGCGCTCGGGGCGCCATGCGCCGTGCCAGGTGCGCCAGCTCGAGATCGAAGCGCAGCGTCATGCCGGTGGTCGAGACGCCGATGACATCCCATGAGGATGTCAGCAGTTCGCGCTCGAGGGCGCGGTGGACTGGCCCGTCACAGCAGTTTGGATCGAAGACCCTGGCGTCGACCCCTGCGGATTCGAGCACGCCCGCCAGCCGCCAGACGCCAAGTGGAGGGGCGAGAAAGGTGTATTCCCCGCAGAGCGGGTCGTAGGGTCCGATCAGCAGCATCCGCGGGGTCCGTGTCATGGAATCGCTCGATGCTCGAGTGAGCCGGTGCTTGTGGACAACTTCGTGAACACGATTCACGCATCCTGGTAAGCGTTGCCTCCCGAATTACTGGGAAAATCCTTGGTTGGGGGCGACTTCTCCAGCTTCAGTGTGGAAGCATAGTGCGGTGGTGCTGCCGGACAATCCGGTGATTGCCCGCACCACCGCTTGGCCAGCGGCTCAATCCGGCATCAGGAATTTCCTGACGCGCGGATGCAAGCCGCCGCGACGAGCCTCGCTACCGGGTGCCCGGGCGGGCGCATCATCGAAGGCTTACAGTGGGCCTAGCGTGCTGCCGTCAGGCAGATCCTGCGTCTATGGCTATAGACACATGTCCGTCACTTGTCCGCTACGATAACCTGATAATTGCCCGTGTCAGAAAGCAGCCGCTCCGTAACCACGGCGTAATCGAACTGCAGGCCAACCGCGCACTCTTCGGGTCCAAGGTGCTGGCAGTAGACGACCTCCGCATCGACGCTGAAGTCACCGAGCATACCGGTGAGCACCAGGTGGTCGTGTGCCTGCCAGGCCCGCTTGGTGCGGACGCGAGCGCCGCGACTGCTGATATTTTCGACCCACACGGTCTCAACGATCAGTGGCACTCCACTGGTGTGGATTCTGGCGGCTATATTCATGGCGCCCCGGTTTTCGAGTCTGCCTAATTCCATGTCGCAAGCATAGAAGATTCGCCACCGATCGCCATCGGGCGAGCGACCCAGTTTCGTGTCAGGGGAATGCCGCTACTGATCGTCGGAAAAAAAGGGGGTTGGTTGCATCCCTGGAGTGCCAAGGTTAGAGGCCTTGACGAATATGCCCGCTGCGCGGGCCCCGGATGTCCAACCCCTAGCGGGAGTTCAGGCTGTCAGTGATTGCGGTGCAATTGGGTGGTCGAGCTCGAGCATTTTTGACATCTTGTTGCTGTACATCTCGACGTCGGCCTTCTGCATCAGGGCAACAATCGAGAGCGGCTTGTCCGGATCGAACCTGGCAACGCCCACGCTGAGGGACAGATAGGGCGGGGAACTGGCAGCGTTGCTGGCCTCGAGCGCCTCGCGGAACCGAGCCAGGATGACTTCGCATCCGGCAGGGTCCGTCGAGGAAGCCAGCACGGCGAATTCGTCGCCGCCGAGCCGGCTGACGACATCGCGATTGCGAAACACGGAACGCAGGACCTGGGACGCCTGCACCAGAATCGCATCACCGGCGGCGTGGCCCCCGGTATCGTTGATGGACTTGAGGTCATCGACGTCAAAGAAGAACAACAATGCGCCGCGCCGATCGCGCCGGGCGGCTTCCAGCAGCCGGGTACCGGAACGCAGGAAACCGCGACGATTGTACAAGGAGGTCAGATCGTCGATCAGCGCCATCGTTCGCAGCGTCAGGAACAGGTTTTCGACCGCCTTGAGCTGCGACTGAAAATCCTCATCCGAGCGGCGACCGGGACGCTTCAGGAGATTGGTAAATGCCCGCCTGGCGGTCGCCTCATCGGCGTCGAAGGCGGCCGCGCTCAACTCCGAGGCCAGCTCCCGGGCGCGGGAGTGCGAAGTTGCCGGCAGGTACCATGGATTGACGTCTGCAGTTGCATCCATATTCGACTCCTCAGGCCGGACCTGTGCTCACGGGCGTTTGCGCCTGTGGAAAAGCTTAGGCAAGGCGGAACGGGCTGGCCAGCGGGTGCATCACGGACGGACGGTACCGGAGAGGAGTGTGTTTGCTTGTAGGGGAATTCCCGATTGCAGGCGCGTCAGGGCTGCACCAGCCCCTTGCGGATCGCATAACGGACCAGTCCCGCGATCTCATGAATCCCCAGTTTTTGCATCAGCCGTGCGCGGTGGGTCTCCACCGTCTTGGCGCTGACGTGTATTAGTGCCGCGATGTCCCTGGTGGTCTTGCCTTCTGCGATCAGCTGCAGCACCTGCCGCTCACGCGCCGACAGCGTGTTTTTAGGCTGGTCCGGGTTCGCATACGCTTCGACCACGGCGCGCGACACGCCCGGGCTCAGGTACACCTGGCCATTGCAGACTTCGCGAATGGCGCGAACCAGGTCGCTCGCCGCCTGGTCCTTAAGTACGTAACCCCGGACGCCGCAGCGCAGGGCTTCGGCGACATACTCCTGTTCATTGTGGCGGGTCAGCAGGATGAGCCTGGTGCGTGGATTGGTGCGGCTCAAGCTCAGGGCCGCGTCCAGACCATTGAACTTCGGCATGCTGATATCCATGACGGCCGCGTCCGGGTCTTCACGCTGCACCAGGCGCTGGGCCTCCTGGCCGTCGGTTGCCTCGCCCACGACCAGGATGCCTTCACGCTCGAGCAGCGCCCGCACGCCCTGGCGCACCAGGATGTGATCGTCAGCCAGTATGACTCGTATCGACATCATGCCTCCACCGGCACTTGCAGCTTGATGCGCGTGCCGTCACCGGGCAGGGA
>DATFUG010000324.1:0-4715 GCA_035261025.1 Steroidobacteraceae bacterium
CCAGCACCCCGTAGGCGATCAGCAGCTCCCGCACCACCACATGCTTGCGCCGCTTGGCCGGCACGGTCTGCAGGGCGGTGACGAACAGCAGGATGTTGCCCAGCGGGTCCATCACCAGGAACAGCAGAATCGTGGCCGAGACCAGCGTCATCTTAAGCTCGCTCCCTCATGTCGCACGGTCGCGCAAGCCGTATACCATGGATGGCAGGCGCGACCAATCTTTCGCGTGGAGCCGCACATGAAAAGTCGACGAGCCCGCTTCTCGTACGCCGCATTTCTGGTCTGCTGCAGTGCCGCCCTGGCGCAACCGGCCGCGCCGCCAGCCCCGGCCGCCGCGCCATACCTCAGCCCCGGTCAGGTCGATTCCGTGGCGCTGCTCGCCCCACCGCCGGCGGCCGGCAGTGAAGCCGCCGTGGCGGACCTCAAGGCCGTGCGGGCGGCGCAGCGCGCCGCGCACGCGGAGGGCACGATCAAACGCGCCGAGGCGGACAACCAGGCCAGCTGCGCGCGGGTCGCCGACGTACTGCAGCTGAATGCCGGCGGCGATGCGGCCCTGGACTTTGCGGCGCACGCTGCCCTGGAAGCCTCGGCCGCCACCGGGGCCGCGAAGCGTTACTGGCACCGCGCGCGCCCTTACATCGTGAGTTCCAAAGTTGAAACTCCCGGCGGCATTGCCAGGGGCAATCCGCCGGGCTCGGCGGAGGCCAGGGCCTGGGAATACACCTCGTACCCCAGCGGCCACTCGGCGTTCGGCACGGCCTGCGCGATCGTGTTGGCGCAGATGGTGCCGGAACAGCGCGCCGCACTGTTCGCGCGCGGCCGCGCCTATGGCCTCTCGCGCGTCATCATTGGTGCACACTTCCCCAGCGACGTCGAAGGCGGGCGACTGATCGGTACCGTTACCGCGGCCTTCCTGCTGCAAAATCCCCAATTCCAGGTGGATCTGCGTGCGGCGCGCGCCGGACTGCGCCAGTCACTCGGACTGCCGGCCGAGCCGCCAGCCCTGACGCCCTAGGCGCTCAGGGCCGCCAGCACCGGCGCGGTGTCCGGGCGCACGCCCCGCCAGAGCAGGAAGGATTCCGCCGCCTGTTCGACCAGCATGCCCAGTCCCATCATGGCGCCGGCCGCACCGGCGGCACGCGCCCAGTGCATGAACACGGTCTCGCTTGCACCATAGGCCATGTCATAGCACAGCGTGTGCGGGCCGCAGGCCTTTGGCGGCACGTGCGGTACCTCGCCGCGCAGGCTCGCGGACGTCGCATTGATGATGAGGTCGTAACCGTTGCCGGCCGCGTCGCCTCCGCTGGCGATGGCACCCAGGTCGGCAAATTCCTGCGCCAGGCGCTGTGCGCGCGCCGCAGTGCGATTGTGAATCTCAAGCTCGCCGACGCCGCCCTCGAGGAGCGGAGCGATCACGCCGCGGGCCGCGCCGCCCGCACCCAGCAGCAGCACGCGCGCGCCGGTGAGCGCGTAGCCCAGGTTGACCGTGATATCGCGCACCAGCCCGGCACCGTCGGTGTTGTCGCCCAGCACTGCGGTGGCGTCGGATCCGGTACCGTAGGCGAGGGTATTGACGGCGCCCGCCCGACGCGCGCGCGGCGTGAGGCGGGTGGCGAGCGCCAGCGCCGCTTCCTTGTGCGGGAGCGTGACATTGAGTCCGCGTCCGCCACCGGCAAAAAAATCGCCCACCGCCGCGGCGAAGCCCGCCGCCGGCACATCGATGAGCCCGTACTGCATCGACTGGCCGGTCGATTGCGCGAACAGCGCGTGGATCTGCGGCGAGCGGCTGTGCCCGAGGCCGTGGCCGATCACCGCATACCGGTCAATGCTGCTCATGTGCGATCCATCGGACCAGCGTCCCGCCCTGCCGCGCGGCGCCGAGCGCGGCGCCCAGCTCAGGAAGCCACTGCTGCATCTCGACGTCAAGCTGCCAGGGCGGATTGATGAGCAGGAGTCCGGAACCGTTGAGGCCGACGCGCGCGTCGCGGGGGTGCAGCCACAGCTCGGCGACCAGCGCGGGCACGCTCAGCCGGTCTGCAAGACTCGTCAGCCAGGGCGCGAGCCCCGCCTCGTCCTTGATGGGGTACCACAGGGCGACCACTGCATTCGCCAGTCGCTTCAGTGCGCTGTCGATGGCGGCGATGGCGCGCACCAGATCGTCGCCCTGTTCCTCGTAGGGCGGATCGATGAACAGCAGCGCGCGCCGTTCCGCCGGCGGAAAATGGGCGGCGAGGCCGCGGTAGCCATCCGTGCATTCGCAGCGCATGCGCGGAAAAGGCTGCAGTGCACGTTCGAGCGCACGGCACTCGGCGGCCTGGATTTCGAAGCACCAGCCGCGATCCTGCGTCCGCAACGCCTGCGCGGCCAGGAGCGGCGAGCCCGCGTAATGCGGGGGTTCCTCCGGCGAGGGCGGGCGGAGGCGCGCCACGGCGTCGAGGTAGGCGCTGATCTGCGGGTTCGCGCCGGGCACCTTCTCCAGCACGCCGATGCCGAGGCGCGCTTCGGCGCCCTGGCGCGTGGCCGCACTGCCCAGATCGTAGAGTCCTCGGCCCGCGTGGGTCTCCAGGTACAGGAACCCCTTGTCCTTGCGCTGCACGGCCGCGATCAGCGACAGCAGCGTGACGTGCTTGTGCACGTCAGCAAAGTTGCCCGCATGAAAGCCGTGACGATACTTCACGTCCGCGCCCGCGGCGCCTGCGCGCCTGTTTCAGGCCCTAGTGGCGCCTGGTGCTGGTTTTCTTCGCCGGCGCCTTTTTCCTGGCCGCGGCAGGCTTGGGCCGCCGGGCCCGCGCGCCGCCCGCCGGGCTCTTCGCAATCCGGGTCTTTCTGCCGGGCATCAGCGCCACCGTCCTGGCCGCCGCCGGGGCGGCGGGTGTCGCCACCGCCGCGTCGCCTGCCGGCGCTGCGGCCGCCGCCGCCTTGGCCGGCGCTCGCCGCCCGAAGCGGCCACGCGCGCCCTTGGCCGGCGCGGCGGCCAGCAGCGCCTGGCATTCCTCGAGCGTGAGGGTCTTCGGGTCGCGATCCTTGGGCACGCGCGCATTCTTCGCGCCGTCCGTGGCGTACGGGCCGTAGCGCCCATTGAGCACCTGGATCTTCGCGTCCGCGAAATCCCGGATGATGCGATTGGCATCGGCGATCACCTTGGCCTGGATCACCTCGAGCGCGCGCTCGAGCGTAATGGTGTAGGGATCGTCTTCCTTCAGCGAGACGTACTTCGCGCCGTACTTCACGTACGGGCCGAAGCGGCCGATCGCGGTGAGAACGGTCTCGCCGGTCGCGGTCGTGCCCAGGGTGCGCGGCAGCTTGAACAGCTCAAAGGCGTCTGCGAGCTGGATGGTATCCATCTTCTGGCCGGGACGGAGCCCCGCAAAGCGCGGCTTCTCCGCGTCATCCTTGGTGCCGATCTGCACGAAGGGGCCGAAGCGACCCATCCGCACGGTGACCGGCTTGCCGCTTACCGGGTCGCGGCCGAGTTCGCGCGCCTGCGCCACCTGCTCGCGGGTCACGGTCTTTTCGATCAGCTCGACCTGGTGGATGAACGGCTTCCAGAACTTCACCAGCGGCGTCAACCAGGGCTCCTCGCCCCGTGCCACGGCGTCCAGCTCGTCTTCCATGCCGGCGGTGTAGCCGTATTCCACGTAGCGGTGGAAGTGGTCGGTCAGGAAGCGGCAGACGATCTTGCCGATGTCGGTGGCGGTGAAGCGCCGGTTGTCGATCTCGACATATTCACGGTCGCGGAGCGTCGAAATGATCGAGGCGTAGGTCGAGGGCCGGCCGATGCCATGCTCCTCGAGGGCCTTGACGAGCGAGGCTTCGGTGAAGCGCGGCGGTGGCTCGGTGAAGTGCTGCTCCGGATGCAATCCGGTCAGGCGCACGGCGTCGCCCACCTCCATCGGTGGCAGCACATGATCGCCTTCGTCGTCGACCGCGTCGTCGCGCCCTTCCTGGTACACCGCGATGTAGCCGGCCTTGACGAGCGTCGAGCCGTTGGCGCGCAGCATATGGCGCTGCGGCCCGTCGGCGCCGGCCAGCATGTCGACCGCCACCGTGTCGAATATCGCGTGGGCCATCTGGCAGGCGACGGCGCGCTTCCAGATGAGTGCGTAGAGTTTGTACTGGTCGCCATCGAGGTAGCGCTCGATGTCGGCCGGCACGACCGCGGCCGAGGTCGGGCGCACCGCCTCGTGCGCCTCCTGCGCGTTCTTGGATTTGTTTTTGAAATGGCGCACTTCCTCTGCGACCGAATCCTTGCCGTAGAGCTTCTCGATGACGGCGCGGATCTCGGTGACCGCTTCCGCAGCCAGCGTCACCGAATCGGTGCGCATGTAAGTGATCAGTCCGACGCTGCCCTCGCCGATATCGACGCCCTCGTAGAGCTGTTGCGCGACGCGCATGGTGCGCTGCGCGGAGAACCCGAGCTTGCGTGAGGCTTCCTGCTGCAGGGTCGAGGTGGTGAACGGTGGCGAGGGATTGCGCCGCCGCTGCTTGCGATCGATCCCCAGTACCTTGAGCTGCGCCGCGTCGCCGGCGGCGCTGCGCAGTTCGGCCGCCGCGGCGTGCGCGCCGGCGGCGTTGGTAAAGCTGAACTGCTCGACCTTGCGGCCGCCGAACTCCACCAGCTTGAGCGGAAAGGCCTGGGTGCCGTGCTCGCCCTCCGCGTCGATGGTCCAGTATTCCTGCGCCACGAAGGCGGCGATTTCAGCCTCGCGCTCGCA
>DATFUG010000325.1:0-3234 GCA_035261025.1 Steroidobacteraceae bacterium
CATCTCCATCGCGCCGGCATTGGTGGTCATGACGATGATCACGTGGCGGAAATCGCTCTTGCGGCCGTTGTTGTCGGTCAGTGTGCCGTGATCCATGACCTGCAATAGCAGGTTGAACACGTCCGGATGCGCCTTCTCGACTTCGTCGAGCAACAGCACACAATGCGGGTGCTTCGTGATTGCCTCGGTGAGCAGCCCGCCCTGGTCAAAACCGACGTAGCCGGGCGGTGCGCCAATCAGGCGCGAAACCGTGTGCCGCTCCATGTATTCGGACATGTCGAAGCGCAGGAACTCGACGCCCATGGCAAGCGCCAGCTGGCGCGTGACCTCGGTCTTGCCCACGCCGGTCGGCCCGGCGAACAGAAAGCTGCCCACCGGACGGCGCTGGTCGCCCAGGCCGGACCGGGCCATCTTGATGGCGGCGGCCAGCATGCCGATGGCGGCGTCCTGCCCGAAGATCACCAGTTTGAGGCTCCGCTCGAGATTGCGCAGCACGTCGCGATCGGAAGAAGACACGGTCTTCGAGGGGATGCGGGCCATGCGTGCCACGACGTCCTCGATGTGCCGCACCTCGACCCGCTGCTCGCGCTCCAGCGCCGGCTTGAGCCGCAGCCGCGCGCCCGCTTCATCGACCACGTCGATCGCCTTGTCGGGGAGCCGCCGGTCGTTGATGTGCCGGTCGGCGAGCTCGGCCGCGGCGCGCAGCGCCTCCGGCGCGTAGGTGACGCCGTGATGCTCCTCGAACTTCGTCTTCAGGCCGTTGAGTATCTCGATCGTCTCGGCCACCGAAGGCTCGGCAACATCGATCTTCTGGAAGCGGCGCGCGAGCGCGTGATCCTTCTCGAAGATGCCGCGATATTCCTGGTAGGTGGTCGAGCCGATGCAGCGCATTTCACCATTGGTGAGCACCGGCTTGATCAGGTTGGAAGCATCCATCACGCCGCCGGAGGCCGCGCCGGCGCCGATCACGGTGTGGATCTCATCGATGAACAGGATCGCGCCGGGACGTTTCTTCAGTTCGCCAATGACGGCCTTGAGGCGCTTCTCGAAATCGCCACGGTACTTGGTGCCGGCGATCAGCGCACCCAGATCCAGCGCATAGATCGTGCAATCCGAGAGCACGTCGGGCACCTTGCCCTCGACGATCAGCCGCGCCAGGCCCTCGGCGATGGCCGTCTTGCCCACGCCGGCTTCACCGACGTAGAGGGGATTGTTCTTGCGCCGCCGGCACAGGATCTCGATGGTGCGCTCGATCTCGAGCGTGCGCCCGATCAGCGGATCGATGCGGCCCTCCTGCGCCTGGGCGTTGAGGTTGGTGGCGTATTTTTCCAGTGCACCGCCCTCGCCTTCACGCTCACCCTCGGTGGGCACGGCCTCCTCGGATTCCGGCTTGGACTCGCTCCCGCGCGCCAGTCCGTGCGAGATAAAATTCACGACGTCCAGGCGCGTGACGTTCTGGCGGGCGAGCAGGAAAACCGCATGACTCTGCTTTTCGCTGAACACCGCGACCAGCACGTTGACCACGCCCACTTCCTTGCGGCCGCTGGACTGCACATGGAAGACAGCCCGCTGCAGCACGCGCTGAAAGGCCAGCGTCGGCTGCACTTCGCGCTCCTCGTCCTCGCCGAGGCGGGGGGTGTTGCTCTCGATGTGGGCGCGTAGCTCCTCGGCCAGGCGATCCGGCACGGCGCCACAGCCGCTCAGCACCTCGCGTACCTTGGGCGTTTCGAGCAGCGCCAGGAGCAACTGCTCGACGGTGAGCAACTCATGGCGCTGCGTCCGCGCTTCGCGGAAGGCCTGGTTGAGACAGAATTCAAGTTCGCTGGACAGCACGTTCAGTCAGGCTCCGTACTAAGTTCAGGCTTCCTCGAGTGTGCACAGCAGCGGATGCTGATGCTCACGCGAATAATGAGTGACCTGCGCTACTTTGGTCTCGGCGATCTCGTAGGTAAAGACCCCGCAGTCGCCCTTGCCGCGCGTATGCACCTCGAGCATCACGCGCGTCGCCGCGTGGCGGGCCATAGAGAAGAAGCGTTCGAGCACGTCTACCACGAATTCCATTGGCGTGTAATCGTCATTCAGGAGGACGACGCGGAACAGCGGCGGCACCTTGGTCTTGGGTACCGCTTCCGCCACCGCCACGCCCTGGTCAGGACGTTCTTCCTTAACGCTCATGTCGGAGGAGATTATAAAGCCGGAACGACGCCCGCGTCCGTGCCGGTCACAAATCCGTGGAAAGCCCGGAAAGTTGAAAAAACAGACAGTTGAGTGATTCAAGCGGCGCGCCGTATCATGCCAAGATATGCGCTGGACGGACCAATGGAGATCGGCCGGGGGGCTGCAGGCCACGCTGTTCGAGCAGGGTCCACGGCTGGCGACGATGGTGTTGGTCGCTCTCCTGGCCATCCAGGCGGGCTTCCTGGTCACAGCCCAGAACCGGGGCGGACCTATGAACCTCGTCCCCACTTCGGTGCCGGCCGCCCGTCCGTCGGCGCCGCCCGTCCGGCTGGCCGATATCGCTGCAGCGCACCTGTTCGGCCAGGGCCGGGACACCAACGCCGATGCCAACGCGCCGCAGACGAACGTGCAGCTGCTGCTCTCCGGCGTCCTGGCGGTGCCAGATCCGAAGCGCGGACTGGCCATCATCGGCCCGACGGCCGCCGCCGGCAGGCTTTACACCGTGGGCAGCGCGCTGCCGGGCGGTGTCAGCCTGTACGCGGTTTACCCTGACCGCGTGCTCATCGACCGCGGTGGCGTCATTGAATCCCTCCCGCTGCCCAAGCTCCTGCAGGCCGCCACGGGCGCCCCAGTGGTGGCCAACACCGGCCAGAGCCCCGCGCAGCGGCTGGCCGCGCTCGCGCAGGGGAACGGCGCCCTGCTGGGCGGACTGGTGCGGGCGCAGGCAGTGCTCGCAGGAGGCAAGCTCAGCGGGTATCGCATCTTTCCCGGTGGCCGTGCCAACCTCACGACCTTCACCCAGCTGGGGCTCCGCCCCGGTGACCTCGTCACGGCCATCAATGGCACGCCACTCGATGATGTCAATCGTGGCAACGAGATCCTGCAGACGCTGTCCTCCGCCGCCAGCGCCAACCTGACGGTCCAGCGCAACGGCCAGAGCATGGATTTGAACCTTAATCTTGAAACCGTGGTCAATGACGCAGAGAGTGCTGCGGCAGCACAGGCCGCGGGCGCGGAGCGCCGCGGCGGCGCTTTCGGCGCGCCATTCATGGGTGG
>DATFUG010000326.1:0-6466 GCA_035261025.1 Steroidobacteraceae bacterium
ACTGGGCAATCTGATGATGCGCTACGATGTGCGCGACAGCCCCTCAGGCCTGCGTGACGATCTCAAGAAGCTGCTAGAGCTCTCGCATATCGGTTGAACGATGTCCCGTGCCGCACTCATCCGCCCCGTCGCGTTCGGCGCCTTCCTGCTGTGTTTTTTCGTCGTCGTGATGGGCGCCTACGTGCGCCTCTCGGCGGCCGGCCTGAGCTGCCCGGACTGGCCAGGCTGCTACGGTCATGTCAGTCCCGCCGGCGTGGCCGAAGCCGGCAAGGCCTGGAAGGAGATGATCCATCGTTACGCGGCGGCAACATTAGGGGTCTTAGTTATCCTTATTGTAGCAATGGTGATACATACTAGGCGGGAGCGGCTGATGTCTGTTTCCTTTGCCGTGGGCCTGCTGGTGCTCGTCGTAGCGCAGGGCCTGCTCGGGATGCTCACGGTCACGCAGCTGCTCGAGCCGATGATCGTGACCGCGCATCTGCTGCTTGGAATGACCACCCTGTCCGTGCTGTGGTGGCTGGTGCTGACCCTCGGCCGGCGTGAACTCACCACCTGGCGCGGTGGCACCGCCTTCCTTGGATCGAGCCTGCCGCGCACCCGCCAGATCGCACTGCTTGCGCTCGTGGCGCTCGCCCTGCAGATCGCGCTGGGCGGCTGGACGAGCAGCCACTACGCCGCCGCGGGCTGCCCGGATCTGCCGAAATGCCAGGGACAATGGTGGCCCGCGCTGCACGCTGGGACGGCGGCCACAATTCACTTTACGCATCGGCTCGGCGCCGTGCTGGCCACCGTGCTGCTGGTGCTGGCGGCGACGCGCGTGCTGCTGTCCCGGAGCGATGATTTCGCGCGCCTCGCCGCCACGGCGGTGCTGGCCGCACTCATCGTGCAGCTCAGCATTGCCGTCGCCATGGTCCTGAGCGGTTTCCCGGTGTGGCTCGCGACTGCGCACAACGCGGGCGCCGCGCTGCTGCTGCTGGCGGTCCTCGCGCTGAACCGCTCCCTCCGGCCGGTGTGGCAGGCGCCGTGAGCACCCCGTTGAGCGTTCCGCCCGAAGCGGTGCCGGTACTCGGCGCGGCCCACTGGCGCGATTACCTGGCACTGACCAAGCCGCGCGTCGTGGCGCTGATCGTGCTCACCGCCGTCGTCGGCACCCTGCTGGCCACGCCGGGCCTGCCGCCGCTCAATGCGCTGCTGTTCGGAAATCTGGGCATTGCGTTGGCCGCAGCTTCGGCCGCGGCCCTCAACCACGTGCTCGACCGGCGCATCGATGCGCGCATGTCACGCACCCGCGGCCGTCCGCTCCCCACCGGCGCCCTGGATTACCGGCAGGCATTGCTGTTTGCGGGAGTGCTCGGCATCGCCTCGATGCTGATCCTGGGGCTGCTGGTCAACACGCTCACCGCGCTCCTCACCTTTGCCTCGCTGATCGGCTACGCCGTGGTCTACACACTCTGGCTCAAGCGCGCCACGCCGCAGAACATCGTCATCGGCGGCGCGGCCGGCGCCGCTCCGCCGGTGCTGGGCTGGGCGGCCGTGACCAACACGATCGATCCGCACGCGTTGCTGCTGTTCCTGATCATCTTCGCCTGGACGCCGCCCCATTTCTGGGCGCTGGCGATCGCCCGCCGCCACGAATACGCCAAGGTGGACATCCCGATGCTGCCCGTGACGCACGGCGTGGAATTCACCCGTCTTCACGTGCTGCTCTACACGGTGATCCTGGCCGTGGTCACGCTGTTGCCCTTTCTCACCGGCATGAGCGGGCTGATCTACCTGCTGGCCGCGCTGGTGCTCAGCGGCCGTTTCCTGGTGCACGCCGTGATGCTGAAGCTCACGCGGCGCGAAGAACTGCCGATGCGCGTGTTCCGGTTTTCGATCAGCTACCTGATGTGGCTGTTCCTGGCGCTGCTGGTTGATCACTACCTGCCCACCACGCAGTTCCTGGCGGGCGTGTCCGGCTGACCATGTTTCGGAATTCCAGAATCTCCCTGCTCCTGACGATCGCTCTGGCGGCGACGCTGCCCCTGGCGGGGAGCGCGGCGCCGGAAGATCTGCACATCCACGATCTGGTCCTGCAGGGCGGACTCATCTACGACGGGTCCGGCGGCAAGCCCTATCCGGGCGAGCTGGCGGTCGATGGCGATCGCATCGCCTACGTGGGCCCGGCGCGCAATCTGGTCGGGCGTGTTGAGATCGACGTCCACGGCCAGGCCGTCACACCCGGGTTCATCAACATGCTGGCTCACCCGGAGGAATCGCTCCTGGTCGATGGCCGCGCCTTGAGCGACCTCAGCCAGGGGGTGACCCTGGAGGTGATGGGCGAGTTTTCGATGGGCCCGCTCAACGAAAAGATGAAGGTAGATGCCGTCGCACGCCAGGTGGACATCAAGTACCCGATCACCTGGACGACACTGGGCGAATACCTGGCCGGGTTGGAGCGCAAGGGCATCGCTCCCAACGTGGCCTCTTTCGTCGGGGCGCCCACGGTCAGGACCTTTGTACTCGGCGAAGGGGATGTACAGCCCTCGGCACAGCAGCTCATACAGATGCGAGAGCTGGTACGCCAGGCCATGGAAGAAGGGGCGCTGGGCCTCACGACCATGCTTATCTATGCGCCCGCCACCTATGCCAGGACGCCCGAACTGATCGCGCTGGCGCAGGAATCGGCCCGCTGCGGGGGCATTTTCACCACCCACATGCGCAGCGAGGGCGACCGGATCGAATCTGCGCTGCAGGAGACCATCCAGATCGCAAAGGAAAGCGGTGCACCGGCCGAAATCTACCACTTGAAGCTCTCGGGCAAGGACAACTGGGGAAAGATCGACGCCGTCATTGCCGCGATCGAGCAGGCGCGTGCGGCCGGCGTGCGCATCAGCGCCGACATGTATTCGTACACGGCAGGCGCGACGGGCCTGGATGCCGCGATGCCCTCGTGGGTGCAGGACGGGGGGCTGGAAGAGTGGATCAAGCGTCTGCAGGATCCTGCCGTGCGCAAGCGCGTGATCGCGGAAATGCGCAATCCGCATCCCGGGAACTGGGAAAACCTCTATGGTGCGGCCCGCGCCGAGGGCACCCTGTTCCTGAGTTTCAGGAATCCGAAACTGAAACCGCTGACCGGCAAGACGCTGGCGGAAGTGGCCAGGGCCAGGGGCGTATCCCCGGAGGATGCGGCCATTGACCTGGTCGTTGAGGACGGCACCCGCGTGGGTGTCGCCTATTTCCTGATGAGCGAACAGAATGTTCGCCGGCAGATCTCACTCCCGTGGATGAGTTTTGGATCCGACGAGCAGGGCGACGCTCCGGAAGGCGTGTTTCTGCTGTCGGCGGCGCATCCGCGCGCCTATGGCAATTTTGCCCGCGTGTTTGCCCAGTATGTGCGCGAGGATCACGCCCTGAGCACCGCGGAAGCGGTGCGCCGAATGACCTCGCTGCCCGCGGACAATCTCTCGCTCCAGGACCGGGGCCGGCTACGCGCCGGTGCGTTCGCCGATATCGTGGTCTTCGATCCGGACTCGATACAGGATCACGCCACCTATCAGAACTCCCATCAGCTGAGCACCGGCGTCAGTGACGTCATCGTCAACGGTCGGCTGGCATTGAAGGACGGCAAGCCGACGGGTGCTGCGACCGGCCGCGTGATCAGGGGTCGCGCATGGACCGGAGCCGGTGGGAGCGGCTGTCGAGCTTCGGCAGCCGATTGGACGTGGTCCAGATAGACGACTTCAAACCGGAAGCAATCGACTTGCCGACCACACAGTTCCTGGCGGGCTTGTCCGTGACCCAGGGCGCGCGGCAGCCTGCCTCGCTTAGTCTTAACGAAACTGCAGGAGTACCCCATGCCTAAAGTATCGGTGACCACCGTCGCGGTTTTTCTGTTGCTGGGCGCCTGCGCAGGACAGCGCGCCCTTCACGAAACACGCGCTCAGCAGCTCACGGCGCAGTCCCCCAGCATCACGGCGGCGATTTCCGATTCGCGCCGTCCCGCCGCAGATACGGCGCGCGATGCGGAACGGCACGCCGCCGAGACACTCGCCTTTGCGGGCATTGTGCCGGGCGCCCGGGTCGCTGAAATCCTTCCGGGAGGAGGCTATTTCACGCGCCTGCTGGCGGTTGCGGTGGGCGAGCAGGGGCGCGTCTACCCGGTCGTGCGCCCGGAGGCGACGGTTTCCAGCTGGGAAAAGCCGGCCATTGAAGTCGCCACGCGATATCCAAACGTGGCCGTGGTGCGCGCGGAATTTACCGCCATGACGTTTCCCGAGCCGCTCGACGTGGTGTTCACCGCCCAGAATTATCACGACTTTCACATTGCCTACTATCGATTCGGAGACACGGCGGATATCAACCGCTCGGCCTTTGCCGCGTTGAAGCCGGGCGGTGTCTACCTCGTCATCGACCACGCCGCCGTCACCGGAACGCCGACGTCGGCCGAGCGGGAATCCCTGCATCGCATCGATCAGGCGGTCGTGCGCCAGGAAGTCGAAGCCGCCGGCTTTGTAGTGGACGGCGAAAGCAACGCGCTTCGCAATCCCGGCGATCCACGCACGGCCAGCATTTTCGATCCCGGCATTCGCGGTCACACCGATCAATTCATGCTGCGCTTCCGCAAGCCGGCCACGCGCTGATGGATTAAACCGCGGGGCTGGATCACTGCGCACCCTGGACCCAGACGAGCCGCGGAATGGCATCTGCTCCCGCATGCACGAAGGCGTGCTGCCCGAACTCTTTGGCCAGACCCGTCGCGGTATCGCGATCGAGGCCCGCGACGAACAGGCTCTGTTCGGCGGGCCACGACCCTTGTGGGTCCCGGCCCCAACCCGGCAAGATCGTGAGCTTGAGCGCCGCGAGCCGCTGGTCCAGATGCGCCTGCGCCACGGCGTTCCGCGGCGCGCACTGCGGCACGCTCTGCGGATTCCACGCCGTCAGGAACACCGATTCGGTCACACCGAGTTTGGCGTGCACGCCCTGCAATCGTGGGCAATGCTCGTCGATGCGCAGCAGCATCGGGCCATCGGGCGTCTGCACCTCGTAGTCGGTGCGGCGATACGCCGCCTCGAGCTGTGCGCGGTTCATGGCGCGGGGGACGCAATTCCCGGTTGCATGCGCTGCATTATGACGTAGGCTTCCACCTCATGATTGTCGAACGCATCTGGGCGGCCAACGAGCTGCGCAACTACCATTATCTCGTCGCCTGCGCCGAGACCGGCGAGGCGCTCGTGATCGACCCGCTGGACTGGCAGGCCTGCCTGCGCCGCGCCGCCGAGCGCGGCTGGACCATCAGGCAGATTCTCAACACGCACGAGCATCTCGATCACACGGCCGGCAACGCGGCGCTCGTCGCGGCCACGGGCGCCAGGGTGCTGGCGCACGCCGCGGCCGCGGCGCGCATCGGCGGCGTCACTCGCGGACTCGCGGCCGGCGATATCATCCGCGTGGGCCGGACCGTGGAGCTCGAAAGTCTCGACACGCCGGGTCACACCTTAAGCCACATCTGCCTGCTCGCGCACGCGGACGGATCAGCACTGTTTTCGGGCGACACACTGTTCAACGCCGGCGTGGGCAACTGCCGCAACGGCGGCGATCCGGAGCTCCTGTTCGAGACCTGCGCCCTCAAGCTGGCGCGCTTACCGGCCAGCACGCGCATCTATCCCGGGCATGACTATCTGCTCAACAACCTGCGCTTCACGCGCCACATCGAGCCCGGCAATACCGCGGCGGCGGACTGGCTGCGCCGCTCGGAGCCCGTCGCCGCCGAAGACCGGCCGGTGCTGAGCCTGGCTGAGGAGCTCACCGTCAATGGATTTTTCAGGCTGGCCGAACCTGGCCTCATCGAGGGCCTGCGTGCGCGGGTGCCGGGCCTGGCGCCGCACCCGACGCCGCGCGAGGTGTTCCTGAGCCTGCGCGAGCTGCGAAATCACTGGTAATGGCGGCGATTGAGAGCGCCGGGGCGACTCGGCGCGGGGTAGAATTCCCCTCTGCCATGAGCCTCGATCCGACCGACGTTTCCCCGATCCTCGCACCCCTGAACGACGCCCAGCGTGCCGCCGTAACCGCGCCGTTGGGTGCGACCCTGGTGCTGGCCGGCGCCGGGAGCGGGAAGACCCGCGTGCTCATTCATCGCATCGCCTGGCTGATCCAGGCCGAGGGCGCCACGCCACATGGGATCCTGGCCGTCACCTTCACCAACAAGGCGGCCGCCGAGATGCGCTCGCGTGTCGAAGCCCTGCTCGGCGGTTCCGGCAGCGCCCTGTGGCTCGGGACTTTTCACGGCCTGGCGCATCGCCTGCTGCGGCTCCATTGGCGCGAGGCCGGGCTCCCGCAGAGTTTCCAGATCCTCGACAGCGAAGACCAGCTGCGCCTGATCAGGAAAACGATCCGCGCGCTCGAATTCGACGAGGCGCGCTTCGTGCCGCGTGAAGTGCAGTACTTCATCAACCAGCACAAGGACGAAGGCCGCCGCCCGCATCAG
>DATFUG010000327.1:0-2489 GCA_035261025.1 Steroidobacteraceae bacterium
CAGATTCAGCGTGGCGACGACGTCGAACTCCTCGGCGCGCGTCAGCACCTGCTGCAGCGTGATGTCGGCGATGGCATCCTTGATGAGGATCTTGCCGCCTTTCAGCGCCTCCGCCTGTTCGGCGTTCGCCCCCGCCTCGCCGCGGGCCGCCTTGGTGCGTTCCCACTGGGTCCAGGTGTAGACGCGATCGCCAAAGTCGCGCTCCGCCAGCGCGTAGGCCCAGGAGCGGAAGGATCCTTCGGTGTACTTGAGGATGTTGCCTTTGTGCACGATCGTCACGCTCTTGCGGCGATTGGCGATGGCGTATTCGACGGCGGCGCGGAACAGCCGTTCGGTCCCCTCGCGCGAGACGTTCTTGATGCCGATTCCGGAACTGGCCGGGAAACGGATGCGGGCATAGTGCTTGGGGAAATTGCTCTTCAGGAAATCGATGAATTTGCGGTTGTCGTCACTCCCTTCCTCAAACTCGATGCCGGAATACAGGTCCTCCGTATTTTCGCGGAAGATCACCATGTCGACCTTCTCAGGTGCTTTGACCGGGGAGGGTACGCCCTTGAACCAGCGCACCGGCCGCAGGCACACGTACAGATCGAGCATCTGGCGTAGCGCGACGTTCAGCGAACGGATGCCGCCGCCCACCGGCGTGGTGAGCGGTCCCTTGATCGACACCAGGTATTCGCGGCAGGCCGCGACCGTTTCATCCGGGAGCCAGCTGTTGAAGGCCTGGTGGCTCTTCTCACCCGCGTAGACCTCCATCCACTCAATGCGGCGCTTCTCGCCGTAGGCCCTGGCGACGGCCGCATCCATGACGCGCACGCTGGCGCGCCAGATGTCCGGACCTGTGCCGTCGCCCTCGATGAACGGAATGACCGGCCGATCGGGCACCACCAGTTTGCCGGCGCTGAGGGAAATCTTCTGGCCGGCCGGTGGTGGCGTCGGCTTCGCTGTCGTAGGCATCGTCATGGGAGTTCGCGGCTCTGGTGGCGGGGAAAACCGGATCAAAATGCTATCACACGCACCGGGCCGCCCGCTGCGGCGTCGCGGCGCGCTGGCGCGTGAGCGGCCAAAGCGGCACACTGCCGCGCCATGAGGAGTGCTGGATTAGTGCTGCAGAGCCTGCCCGCCATGGATGGTTTCCGCATGCCCGGGGAGTTCGAGGCGCACGAGCGCAGCTGGCTCGTCTGGCCCGAGCGTCCCGATATCTGGCGGGAGCGGGCGCTGCCGGCGCAGCAGGCCTTTGCCCTGCTCGCGGCAGCGATCGCGCGCTTTGAGCCCGTGACGGTAGGCGCCTCACCGCGCCAGTTTGCCTTTGCGCGCGCCGCGCTCCTGCCGCAGATCCGCGTCGTGCCGATGCCCAACGACGATGCCTGGGTGCGCGACACGGGCCCGACCTTTGTCGTGAATGCGGCGGGGCAGCGGCGTGGGGTCGACTGGCGATTCAACGCCTGGGGCGGACTGTATTCCAGCTGGGCGCGCGACGATGCGGTGGCGCGGCGCATGCTGGCCATCCAGCGCTGTTCGCGTTATCGGGCGCCGATGATCAATGAGGGCGGCGCCATACACACGGACGGCGAGGGCACGCTCCTGGTCACCGAGCAATGCCTGCTGAATCCGAATCGCAATCCACGCCTGAGCCTGTTTCGCATCGAGCAGCTGCTGCACTCCTACCTGGGCGTGGAGCGGATCATCTGGCTGGGTGCGGGCGTGATCAATGACGAGACCGGCGGGCACATCGATAATCTCGCCTGCTTCGCACGGCCGGGCGAGGTGTGCCTGGCCTGGACCGACAACCGGCGCGATGCGCAGTACCGGGTTTCGCGCGACGCACTGGAGCGGCTGTCCGCCGCGCGCGATGCGCGGGGACGGAGGCTGCGCGTGCACAAGCTCCCCATGCCCGGTCCGCTGTTCATGACGGCAGGCGAGGCGGCCGGCATCGCCCGGCGACCCGGAACGCGCCGGGTGCGCGCGGGACATCGCCTGGCGGGGAGCTACGTCAATTTTTACCTGGCGAACCGCGCGGTGATCGCCCCGCTTCTGGATACGCGCACCGACGCGCACGCCCTGCGCGTGCTGCGGCGGGTGTTTCCGGAGCGGCGCGTGGTGGGTGTTCCGGCGCGCGAACTGCTGCTGGGCGGCGGCAATATCCACTGTCTCACCCAGCAGGTGCCCGCGGCGCGAGCTGCGCGGGCCTAGCCGTGGCAGCACCGCACCGCGACCTGGCCCGGCGGATGAAGCTGCGCAGCGGCCGCCGCGTCTCCTTGAGCGAGTCCAGCGCCGGGCGCACTCTGGGCTGGGAGGAGGCCCAGGCACGCGAGGCCAGCCTGAAAATCGCCGTGGAGCTGGCAGAACTGCAATACCAGCTGTATGCCGACGGCCGTTATGGCGTGCTGGTGGTGCTGCAGGCCATCGACGGCGGCGGCAAGGACGGCACGGTCCGGCACGTGTTTTCAGCCTTCAATCCGCAAGGATGCACGGTGAGTGCCTTCAAG
>DATFUG010000328.1:0-9250 GCA_035261025.1 Steroidobacteraceae bacterium
GTTCATCCCGCTGCTGTCCTCCTACGCCTGCGCGATCCCGGGCATCATGGCCACGCGTACCATACCCAACGTGCGCGATCGCATGGCCACGATCCTGCTCGCCCCGCTCATGACCTGTTCGGCGCGGCTCCCGGTGTACGCCCTGATCATCGGTGCCTTCATCGCCGACCGGTCGGTGGGTATCTTTAATCTGCGCGGCCTGGTGCTGTTCGCGCTCTACGTGGCCGGAGTACTGGGCGCGGTGCTGGTGGCCCTGGTGATGAAGCGCGTCACGCTGCGAGCCGGATACCATCCGCTGCTGCTCGAATTGCCGGAGTACCACTGGCCGAATCTGCGCAATCTCGCGCTCGGCCTGTATGAGCGCACGATGATCTTCATCACGCGCGTCGGGACCGTTATTCTCTCGCTGATGATTGTGCTGTGGTTTCTCGCCAGTTTCCCGGGCGCGCCCGCCGGCGCCACGGGACCTGCCATTCAGTACAGTTTCGCCGGCATGCTGGGCCGCGGCCTGCACGCCGTGTTCGCGCCGCTGGGTTTCAACTGGCAGATCTGCGTGGCCCTGGTGCCCGGCCTGGCCGCCCGCGAGGTCGCCGTCGGCGCGCTGGGCACGGTGTACGCGCTGTCCGGAAATGCCGATCAGGTCGGCACGGCGCTGCGGCCGATGATCGCGTCCAGCTGGAGTTTTGCGACCGCGCTTTCGCTCCTGGCCTGGTATGTGTTCGCGCCGCAGTGTCTGTCGACCCTGGCGGCCGTGCGCCGCGAGACCAATTCCTGGCGCTATCCGCTGATCATGGCCGGCTACCTGTTCGCGATGGCCTGGGTGGCCTCATTCGCCACCTACCACATCGCCAGCGCGTTCGCGGCGGGAGCCTGAGCCATGTGGCAGAACATCATCGTGGCTGCGCTGGTGATTGCCGCGACCGTGTATGCCGCGCGGGTGCTGGGACCGAGGCGCTGGCGGAAACGCTCGACGGAGCCGGCTGCAGGCGCCGTGAAAGGCGCGGCGGGTCAGTGCGGTTGCGGCAAGGATGATGGCGGCTGCCACTGATTCCGCCTAGAAGGTGGATATCAGCTCCGTGATGCCCTGAGTCCGGAACAGCACCTCGTGCCTCCGGTAATCGATCGTCAGCTCCTTCAGCGTGCCGAGCACATCCATCCCCAGCAGCAGTGCGGGCCGGTCCTGCAGGCCCCAGAAACTGAACACCTGAAAATCACCAAAGGTCACGGCGGTGTCCGTCACCCGGATCGGTCCCAGCTCGATCGGTGAGACGATGCGAACGTTGCCGATTTCGATGGTTTGAGTCGCATCGATGACATCGGCGGTGGGGGACGCGCCGAGATCTTGCGAGCGGCGCGTCAGCGCCGCGTACAGCGCCAGGTTGCCCAGCGTGTGGCTGGCGCCGGTGTCGATGACGGCCGTCACCACTGATTTGTCAGCGTGTCCGTCAACCACCAGGAGCAGTCCCGAGACGGTGCGCGCCGCCAGCACCAGATCGTGCAAGCCGGCATGCTGGCCCCTGGACTCGCTGACGGTCACGCGATCGTGGATGAAATCCGCCGTGATGCGCTTGTTGGCCAGATGATCCATGCCGAGTATGCCGTCAAGACCCTCGAGCACCAGCCCTCCGAGCACGGGCAGCCGGGGGCGCGCAAAGGAAATGCTGCCGAAGCGCAACGTCTCGAACGAACAGGCCTGGGTCGACACCAGTCCGGTCACGCCGTGGACGACCAGTGCCGGCCCACTGTCGGTGGTGAGGTGCAATTCCTCGACCAGCCGGTCCGAGACCGCTGAATGCGTGGCGCCCGTATCGAGCAGGAAGCGGTAGGGGCCGTGCTCGTCGATATACACCGGCACCACGATGCGGCCCGCGCGATCCAGCCGGGTGGCAATGGCAAATTGTGATTCGTCCGGCGGGGGAAGATGACTGCCCGTGGCGGCCAGGCCTGGCGCTGCGCCCAGGCCGGTGAGGACACACCAGAGCCCTGGAGTTAAGCGCTTGCGCATACCAGGAATGCCGCACGCGCGGTGCCTGCACTGGGCCTGATCATTCTGCTCCAATAAAAAGGGCTCTGGGTTGCCGTCCGCGTCGAGTGTACGCGATTGTCAAGCAGGCCCTGTTGAAGTAGTTTGATTCGTATTATGCCCACGCGTTCCCCGGCACTGTGATGTTCGACATTCCCGGTCATCCGGAACTTGACAAGGCCACGCTGGTGGGCGGCTGCGTGCGCCTGCCGCTGGCAGTCGATGGCGAGCGCCTGCGTTGGGACGTCGATGGGTTGCCCGCATCGGTCTGGGGCTCGCGCGGCGGCCGTGTCGGTTCCGTGCGGCTCGCGGAGGCCGTCTTCCTGCGCGGATTCGCGCCGGCGGAAGGCGACAAGCCGGTAGATGATCGGCCGGCACTGCAGTACGTGCCGTACGTGCGCGAAATCATCGAGACTCTGATCCCCGCTCCGCCCATGCGCTGTCTGCTGGCGCGGCTCCCCGCGGGCGCGGTCGTCGGCATGCACGTGGATACGGCGCCGTATTTTTCCAAGACCCTGCGCCTGCACATTGCCGTGACGACACATGAGGCGGCGTGGATGATGGCGGGCGGGCTGGTCTACCATATGCGTCCAGGCGAAGTCTGGGCGCTGAACAACAGCGGCATGCACGGCGTCTGGAACGCCGATGAGTCGCTGTCCCGCACGCACCTGATCTGCGATTTTCTGCCGACCACCGAGCTGCTGGCCTTGCTGGCGGGTGGTGAGCGGGGACTCGGGCACGAGAATCCCGCGATCGAGGCGCATATCCGCAGCTCGGCCCTGAGGGCATCCTGACCATAATCAGGCTCGCGCGCAGGGGGCGGGATGGTGGCGTGAACGGGCGGCTGTTATCATCGTGGGGACATCATTGGATATAAGGATTCCCATGACTGCCCCGAGAACCCTGCTGCTGCCCCTGTCGTTGTCCCTTCTGGTTGCGGCGTGCGCATCGGCGCCGAAACCGGACGCGGCGCCCGCGGCAGCCAATACGCCCCGCTATATCACGCCCGTAGACAAGTTGACGGGCGATCAGATCGTGGCGCTGCAGCGACAGGGCTACAAGCTGGTCGACAGCAATGGCCAGACGCTGTTCTGCATGACCGAGACCAAGACCGGTTCGCGTTTGCAGAAGGACAATATCTGCATGACGGAGCAGGAAATGGTGGCCCTGCGCGAACAAACGGAACGCGGCCTGCGGAACACGGAGATGCGGGTACCGCCCAAGCAGGGGCTCTAGGCCAAGACCGCGAGGGGCGGGTTGGCCCCTAAAAAGTCCACCGGATGATCACGACCAGCCGCCTGGTATTCCTGCATCTGCACAAGTCCGGTGGCACCTTCGTCAACGAATGCCTGTTGCGCTTCCTGCCCGACGCTCGCCAGGTGGGCTATCACCTGCCGAGGAGCATGATCCCGGCCGACGCCCGGGCGCTGCCGATCCTGGGCTTTGTGCGCAATCCCTGGAGTTACTACGTCTCCTGGTTTTCGTTTCAGCAGCAGCAGACCAATCCGAATTTCCTGTACCGCATCCTCAGCGATGACGGTCGTCTGGATTTCGCAGCAACGCTGCGCAACATGCTCGATCTCGGCGCCGGCAGCATCCGGCTGGACCTGATCCTGCGCGCGCTGCCCTCGAGTTACAGCAATCAGGGACTGAATCTGCCCCGATTCGCCCTGGAGCCGATTCGCGGCACGCGGCTCGGCTTCTACAGCTACCTGTATCGTTACCTGTACGGTGGCGTCGGCGGTCCGGTGCGCATTGGTCGCATGGAGCAGCTGCGGGACGAACTCCCCAGGCTGCTGAGCGCGGCGGGTGAGCCTCCGACCGGGCCGATGAGCGAATTCATCGCCGCCGCGGCCCCGCGCAATACCTCGCAACATGATCTGTACGCGCGCTATTACACCGACGAACTGCGCGAGCTGGTCGCGGAGCGCGATGCGCAAGTCATCGGCAACCACGACTACACGTTTGGCAGCGAATTGCCGGCCTAGCGGGCCCTGCTGGCCTCGACGAACAGCGAATAGTGCCTGGTCCCGTAAGTCGCCCGGGCTACGGCGCTCACCTCGTCAACACGCAGCTCGGGATGCTCGCTCGCCATGTACCCGGACTGCACCGTGTCCGTAAAGCCGGCCTCGCCTAGTGCGCGGCTCAGAGTCTCGTAGTCGTAGCCGTACTTGTGCGATTCGAACAGGAAGGCCGGCTCGGGGCCCGCGCCGGCGTAGGCGAGGAAGTCTTCGAGCCGCGTCGGGTTGGCCGGCCACCATGGCCAGGTCTCGCGGCGGCTGGCGAAGAACTCCCGGTCATTGTGTTCGTAAGCCTCAATGCATTTGCCGATGTCCGGGACGACGATGCGCACAATGCCCCCCGGGGCGAGCACGCGCCGCAGTTCGGCGAGAAAGGGTTGTACGTCGCGCGGGAAATACAGATGCTCGAGCAGATGGGACACAAACACGAAACCCGTGGAGCCGTCGCCGAACGGCAGTCCCCGCAGCACGTTCATGGCCAGCGGCGCCGGATGCACGTCGATGTTGATCCAGCCGGGCAGGTGGCCCTTGCCGCAGCCGATGTGAAGCTTGAGTCCACGCGCGCCGGCGTCGACCTGCAGGGCGCGCAGCTGCACGGCCAGCGCCGGCTCGCGCATCGCCTGCAGTTCCTTGCGCAGGCTGTCGCTCGCGGCAAGCATGCCCAGCAGCCGTGGTTCCACGCCAATTCCACTGGCGCGCAGCAGTTCCGGCTCGGCCGCCGGGCCCATGCCGAGCAGGTCACAGGCCAGATCGTAGATGCTGCGCGCGAGTGCGCGCAGCTGGTCCTGCACGCGGCTGCTGCCCTCCGCCGCAGCCTTCGTGCCGTCACTTGCCCGCTCAGCCGCCACCAGGACGCCGCTGCGCCGCAGGTAGTCGAGCACCTGCGCCGCCACCACGCGGTCGGAGGCGGGCAGCTCGGCGCGCAACTTCTCGGGGTCGGCCGGCCGCGCAAACTGGCAGACCCAGCCGATGAGAATGGGATTGTCGGTCTCGAAGGGCGGCATGCCCGGCGTGCTGGTGTGGATCAGCACGCGGCCGCTGCGGAAGCGCAGCAGCGCATCGGGTGCCAGCACGAGCAGATTTGCCATCTAGCGCAGCGCCTTCAGCCGTTGCCAGGTGGCGTCAAGCGCCGGCAGCACGCGCCGGATTGCCGCCTCGTGGCGCCGCCACTTGTCGGCGGCGGGCGGCGTCAGTGTAAAGCGCGACTGCGGCAAGGGCCCGCTCGCGCGCTTCAAGAGCGCCGGACTGGCATCGATGCCGATGAACTGGCAGAGGCGACGTACGGCGGGCACCGGATCGGCGAGCAGCTCGGCGTAGCCGAGGCTGGTCCAGCGCTGGCGCGGCAGGGTGGCGAGATCGTCGAGCACGGTGCGGTTGGTAGTCTCCCATTGGAAGGCGGCGATTTCCTCCAGCGGCCGCCCGCGCATCGCTCGCCAGCCCGGTGGCAGCAGCATGGACCACGGGCCGTCGAACCCTTCGAGGCCGTTGTAGGTCTTCAGCTGACCCGACTGCCAGGCGTCCATGATGCTGCCAAGGTTCTCGCGCGGATCGCGCCACAGGAAGACAAACAGGGCGTCTGGAAACAGCTTCCCGAAGAATGGAATCCGCAGCGCATTCTTCGGCGTCTTTTCCAGGAGGCGTACGCCGTCGCGCTGGGCCACGGGGTTCCCGGCGGCATCACGCAGCTGCTCGCCGATCTGCCCCATGATCCGTGCGGCGACCGCCGGCGTAGCGTGTCCGGCCAGCAAACGGTTCGACTCCAGGCCCGGCGCACCCAGCTGCAGCTCGCTGATACTCTCCACCAGCCAATGCGCTTCGCCTCCCAGCGTCGCGAGCTGCTCACTCGCCGCCAGCGTCTCAAACAATAGGGTGCTGCCCGAACGCGGCGCGGCCACGATGAATACGGGCCGCTCGAGCCGTGGCGCGCGCAACGGTGCCGGTGCAGGCGCAGGCGCGGATACCGGCAGCGACAGCGCCGCACGCAGGACGCGTCCCTCCAGCACCTTGAAGGCACCGACCCTGTTGCTGCGCGTGATCAGGCCATCGGCGAGTTCACGGGCGGCCTCGCGCAGGCCGTCGCGCAGCCGCGTAAAATCGTTCCAGCCGCTGGGGTCTTCACCGTGCAGCAGGTAGAGCTGCCGCCAGTCCTTGCAGAAACCCTCCAGCACCGCATGAAAATGTGCAATGCGCGCCGGTTGTTCGGGGGAGTTGACCAGCGCGGCCAGCTCGGCGCGCAGGTCGAGAACCAGGAATTCCACTTCGGCCGGCGACATCACGGGCCGCAGCATGGTGCGCTCGGTCAGTAGATTGGGCTCCAGCCCGGGCTGGAACGCGCGCAGCTGTTCGCTCTGTCCGGAGCCGAGTGCGCTCAGCGCAAACTGCCAGAATGCCGCCGTGCCGGAGGTGTCCGCGACCAGGTGGATGCGCTCGTACCGCGTCGGATTGATCACCCGGTGCGGACGCCAATTGTCGAACAGCCAGGCCTCGCCGGCGCCCATGTGCACGTCCTGCTCGTCGCAGTAAAAGCGCACCTCCGGCCGGGTCAACACTGGTATGTGCAGGCGCACGCGCGTAAACCAGTGATAGTTGATATCGGAGTGCTGCGGCACCTCGGCACCCGGACCCAGCCGCATCAGGCGCGAGCGGCCCCACACGACCGAAAAGCCTGCGAGCACCTGGCGGATGTACGGCGAGTTGCGCAGGTGCGGGGTCGGCATCATGAGGCCGTTGACGTCGTCGTTTTCACCGCCGTCGACGCTGATCAGCCGAACCGAGCTGTTGCCCTCGATTTCGTTGGGGTGCATCGCCCACGCGGCCGCGGGCAATGCCGCGACTTCCTCCCGTAACCGCTCGGCGTCAAACCGGAGCGGCAGGCGGATGAAGGGCTGCGGCAATCGCACGTGTGGTTCCGCGGTCCGTATCAGGCGGCTTCGGTGGCGTGACGGAAATCGCCGATCGCGCCGATAAGGTCGGTCACCGCGCCCTGCTCCGCCTCGCTCAGGTACGGGTTCCAGACGTCGAAGATCATCACGACCCGCGTCCGACCGCTATGATTCCAGGCCTCGTGTTCGTAGGTGTCGTCGAACACCACGACCCGGCCTTCCTGCCAATGGTGGTGTTCACCGCCCACGTTCAGCACGCAATTCTCCGGCACCAACAGCGGCAGGTGTCCCACCAGCCGCGTATTGGTCACGCCCCGGTGCGGCAGCAGGTGCGTGCCCGGCGTAAAGATCGAATACAGCACTTCAGGTCCGTGTTCACGAATCCGTGCGAGCGGCAGAGACTCGAGCGCAGCGGCGGTCTGCGGGCAGGCCAAGCAGTTTTCCGGGCGCCGCACGCCATGCCGGTAGAAGTAGTAGCCATTCCAGCTCGGTGGCGTGTCGAGTCCGCGCAGGTTGAGCTGTTCAAGCTCGTCGGAATCGAACACCCGTTCGCGGCCCTGGACGGATGGGAGCAGTGATTGCATCTCGGTGCGGATGACGGCCGTTTGCGCCTCCAGCGCCGGCAGCCAGGAAAAAACGGACGGGTCGGGGTAGGGGCTGGCCGGCAGGTCGGGGAAATACAGGAAACTGGGTTGCTGCCGCGGGTCCGGATGAACGGCCGCTTCCTCGTTGAAATAGAGGCGCAGGCACTTCTCAACCCGCTCGAGCGAGTCGGCACCGTAGCGCTCCCTGATGGGCGCAAACAGCCGCTGAAACGCCTCGCGCCGCCCGGCGCGCACCTGCACCACGGCGTGCTCTATGACCGGCTGCAGCGGCTTGGGCGTCGAGTCGGCATTGAGCCAGCGCCCCTGCTGCTGGGCATCGCTCAGGGCGCGCGCGTACTGGACGATGGCTTCGTGCTGCCGGCCGAGCTGTTCCAGCGCGCGGCCCAGGTGCAGCCGGGCGATGTGCAGCTGTGGCGCGGCCTGCAGCGCGGCGCCTTGCGCCGCGGCGGCGGCCTGCAGGTCGCCCGCGGCTTCCTGTGCCAGGCCCAGGTGATGCTGGGTAATCGGGTTGGCAGGATCGATGGCGGCGCCGCGTTTCAGCAGTTCGAGCGCACGTGGTGCGTCGCCGCCCCGCAGCGCAACCAGTGCGGCGACGTTCAGCGCTTCGACATTGTCTGGCGAGGCGTCCAGGATTTCGAGGAACGCGCGCTCGGCCTCGGCCACGCGGCCCTCGCGCAGCAGCTGTTGCGCTTTAGCCGTAGACGTCATAATTTTCAGGACCATGCCGTTTGCAGATCTCAACCATTTCGTACGCTCCTACGACAACGACCTGACGGACGATTTCTGCCGGCAGCTCATCACGTCCTTCAATTCCCTGGAGCGCTTCCAGAAACCCAACGGCCGCAGGGTCCGTGCGGGCCTGGAGGAATCGGCCTGGACTGAACTGAATGTGACGCGCATGTCGGATCAGGCCTTCCTGCAGATGTTCCGCCAGTTCATCGATCGGGCGCTGGAGCGCTACAACACCGACATCGGCCTTAGCATACCAATTCCGAACACCCCGCTGATCGCCGACCTCGTGATCAAGCGCTACCGGCCCGGGCACGAGGAGCAGTTTCAGCTGCATTTCGATGCAATCGACTTCGTCGCGAACCGTTATCTGGTGATGATGTGGTATCTGAACGATGTCGCAACGGGAGGGCAGACGCGCTTCCCGCAGTTTGGGCGCGAAATTGTACCAAAGGCCGGCCGCCTGCTGATGTTCCCGCCTTACTGGATGTACCAGCACGAGGGCGCGCCGCCCCTGTCGGGCGACAAGTACATCATCTCGACCTACCTGCTGTTCGAGCCGCTGAAGCCGGCCGCGAAACCGGCGTAGTCCCAGCGTTCGAGGTAGGGCTGCAAGGTCGGCAGCGCATCCACAAAATGCTGCTGGTAGCGCTGCCAGCGACCCACCGAGCGATCGTTGATCGGCTGCACCACCTGCGTGTAGCTGGGCGTACTGATGAATCCCTTGCGCAGGGCCTGATCGCCGGGCGTCAGCACCGCGTCGTGCCAGGGCAGACCGAGGAAATCGATGATGCCGCGCGACTGCGCCTCAAAATCGGCGACGTAGTGTTCATAGCGCAGCTCACGCACGCAGGCGGCGAGCATGGCTTGCTGCTGGTACCAGAAATCGAAGGCGCGCCGGAATCCGGTGGCGAGCGTCGGCAGGTCACGGCACATGAGGGCAAAATCGGGCGCCCGGAAATGCTGCATGTAGCAGCTGAGCAGGACATC
>DATFUG010000329.1:0-2230 GCA_035261025.1 Steroidobacteraceae bacterium
GCTGCCAAAGTTCGAGGTGGTGGTGCCGGAGAAGGAACACGGCGCCCACGTCGATGCGGCCGCGCGCATCGAGCGCCCCGGCACCTATTTCCTGCAGGCCGGTTCCTATCGCAACCAGGCCGATGCCGAGCGCGTCCAGGCCCGGCTCGCGCGCCAGAACATCAGTGCTAACGTGCAACGCGTGGCGCTCGATTCGGATGTCTGGTACCGCATCCGGATTGGCCCGATCAAGGATCTGGGGCAGCTCAATCGCGTGCGCCAGCAGCTGCAGGCCGCCGAGATCGACTCGCTCGTGATCCGCGTCGAGGACTAGACCAACTACCAGCGCACCCCCTGCGGTCGGCCGTACTGGCGATCGACGAGCGCGTAGAGCGCAGCGGTAAAGCGGTCCGCTTCCGCCCCCGTCATGTGCGACCACTCCGGCAGGGTGTATCCCTGCAGCTGCGGATAGTCCTCATAGTAAATGCCAGGCGCGCCGGTCCTGGCCAGCAGCACATCCCAGGTCGTGGCACGCGGGAAAGTGCGCTGCTCGTAAGCCAGGTATTCGCCATTGCTCGGCTCGCGCAGGAACAGCACGGGTACGCCGCGCGTGCGCAGCTTCGCGACGGCGGCCACGGCGCGCGCGATCTGGGTATCGAGTGTGCTCTTATGTTCGGCCGCTTCGGCCGGCGTCGGCGGCGGATCGTGGAAATCCTCATCCCAGATACGGCGCGCCAGCGCACGGTACTCCGGATCATTCTCCAGCTTGCTCCACATCCGGTTGTTGCGGTCGGCTTCCGTCTGGCTGAGCTTGCGCACCATGGTGGACGCCTCGCGGCCGGGGCGCAGCGGCCAGGCTTGGCGCTTGATTACGGTAAACAGCGCGAAGTCGGAATCGTAGAAAGCAAAGTACGGCTCGACGAGGCACATGGAGAGCCACTTGCCCACGCGATCCGAGGGCGACTGGTGTTGCAGGTACTTGAGCCACCCTTTGCGATACTCGTAACCCGAGAAAAATAATTCCGGGGCGACGCCGACAAGAACGCGCCCGTGGAAATTCCGGTCGTCGGCGAGATCCTCAAGTGCGAACAAGGGCGAAGTGCCGACGATCGCCAGCTGGATCGGTCGCCGCCCCGACAGGCGCTCCCAGACCGGCAGCTGCACGTCGAAGAAGGTCCGCGAAGAGGCGACGAGCACGGTGGCATCCTGCCCGGTGGTATCGACCTGCCGGCGCTGAATGGCCCACAGCGCATTATCATCGCGATAGCTTGGACGTACGCCGTAGTTGCGCCAGTACCACTCCCATCCGCCGCCGAGCAGGAGCGCGAACACCGTTGCGGCGAGCAGCATTTTTCCCCACGGCAGATCCGGCACCGGGCGCTCCGGCACGGGCTGAGCGACGCCCGGACGGTCGGCCGCAGTCAGCCGCGTCGCCAACGGTTCCGGCGCTCCGCCGTGGCTAGAACTGGAAGTAGATGAAGGCATTGCCCGTGCCCTGCGAGATGATGATGACGAAGATCATGAGGCCCCAGGTGGCCGCGACCAGTGCCGGGTGCGCACGTGCCAGCACCGACTCGAGCGTGCGCTTGCGCATCAGCCAGTGGCTGAGAACGATGCCGGTCACGACCAGCGGCACCACCACCAGAAATACAGTGTCGAGGATCGGCTTCGCGGCGCCATTCTGTCCGGACATGCCGCGCAGCACCTGCCAGGCTGTGCCGAAACTCTTGGCGCGGAAGAATACCCAGGTCACGTTGACGAGCATCCACGTCAGCAGACCCAAAGCGAGGGTCACCAGGGGTCCGGGCCGGTATCCCGCGAAGCGCCCGCGCAGGACCCGCTCGGCAGAGAGGTACAGGCCGTGCAGTCCGCCCCAGACCACGAAGGTCCAATTCGCGCCGTGCCACAACCCGCCCAGCAACATCGTGCCCATCAGTGCGAAGTAAGTGCGTGCTGGCCCGCAGCGGTTACCGCCCAACGGAATGTACAGGTAGTCCCGGAGCCAGGAAGACAGCGTGATGTGCCAGCGGCGCCAGAAATCTGAAAAGCCCACGGCCGCATACGGAAAGCGGAAATTATCCGGCATCGCGAAGCCGAGGCACAGGGCCGCGCCGATCGCCGTCGTGGAGTAGCCGGCGAAATCGGAGAAGATCTGCCCGCTGAAGGCCAGGGTGCCGAGCCAGGCATCGAGGGCACCCGGGGAACTGGTGGCGTCGTAGACCCGCTCAGCGGCGTTCGAGAGGAAGGTGTC